>NZ_JARXUZ010000002.1 GCF_029893365.1 Cryobacterium sp. CG_9.6
GGTTGCGGATCGATGGTTGAGGGTCAGCGTGATTCGGTTCCCTGACGTCATGGGTTGTGTCCGGTGCAGGACCCGCATGAATTGCCCGAAGATACTTGAACCCACCTCGTGGGGGATGTGCGTGAGCATGTTTGCGGGGAGGTCTTCCCCGTTGTGTACCGCGGCCGAACCCTCTTCGAAATCTCCACGGTAGATTTCCAACGCACCGCCAGTGACATTGTCCACATCTAGAGCGATCAGCTCCGTATGCGGGACCCCGTCTCCGTGCCAGCCGACCGTTCCATCATCAGGGCCCATGAATGTGATTGCCGTGGTGATGACTGATATCGGGTAGATCTCCAGCTCAGTGCCGGCAATCTCGCTGAGGGCATTGAGGCGCCCGTCGAGATGAAACAGCTCGAGAATCTCCGGGATCAGCTTGTGGGCACCGCGAATATACCGAAGGTTCAGGTGTTTTGTTTCACTCGATTCCTCCTTGATTTCACGGGCTTGAGTACAAATTGTCGCCAGCAGATCATCCGGGTATTGATGCGACAACTGCGCGGCACCGAAGTCGGAGGCCTGCCAAAACGTTTCCTTGCCAAGAAGCTCGCGACGAGTGAACTGCTGCGTGATATCAAACATGTGGTGTCTCCTTGACTGGGTCGTGCCGAGAAAATATGCGCGTCACCCCGGTGGTTCGAGATACGCACCCGATGTCCGACGATCAACACCCTCCCAGCGGTCTTTGGTTCGCGTGAACTGACTCCCTGGGCGTGGACGCCGCCCCGTTCGGCTGTGAGGCGTATGATCGTCTTACACAACTTACAGTACGACGACATAAGTAAGGTCTGCAAGTGGTAAATACAAATTACTCGGTTCAAATTTTGGATTACCGCAACGGCGCTGCCAACGCCACGCTCCTCGCGAACACCGATGCGGGCAGAGTTGCGGAGGATCGACTCCAGTCGATCGAGGACCTTCAAACACTCCTCGACCAGGCGGGAATCGCCGCGACAACGGCGCGAACCATCACGACGTCAGACGTGACACGCGCACGGGCGCTCCGCACGCAGCTGCGTCAAGTGCTCAGCGCCACAGAGCTAACGACCGCGATTGCTCAACTCAACGCTCTTCTTGTGGCTGCTCATCCTGACGCGACACTCAACTGGGTGAGCGACACTCACGAATGGGGATGGCATCTGTCCGTACCTGCGGACACCGATGCGGTTCGTCAGTTACAGCTGGTGACGACCTCGAGCCTGCTTGCAATGACCCGCACATTCGGTCTGGCCCGATTCGGGGATTGCACGGCGACCGATTGCACTGGCATGTTCGCCGATACATCACGTGGCGGACGCCGTCGGTTCTGCGACCCGACGCGATGTGGAAACCGGGCCCACGTGGCCGCCTATCGTGCCCGTAACGGCCACACCCACACCGGCAGCAGTGAACCGAAAAACCATTGAACAATTCTCCTGGGTGTCCGACAACGACCCTGGTCACGATGACTGAGGAACCTATCTACATCAGCGACGATATTCTGTGGTCGCCTTGCTCGCGCCTCGACAACGTGCGCTGGCCAACGACACCAGTTCACGCCGCCTGACGCAACGGCATCGACGCCAAACCTCGCGGCCTGTTTGGCGATCCCTCAGTGAACGGTTGTTAGATCTTCGCCGTGTCGGTCGCCTGCTCACTCACCCTGGCGAAACTGCGGCAATACAACGGCGATGTCGTAAACCTCGATCTCGAGCAGACGTACCAACTCGTCGCCCGTCGTCAGCCAGAGGCCCTTGTTCTCCTGGGTATCCCAGCCGTCGACCGGGTCGAAGTGCTGCTGCCAGAAACGGGACCACTCGTTGAGTCGTTGACCTATCTGCAGTGAGATGCCGTAGTCATCTGGCTCCATCACGTACTTGTCAGTGAAGCTCTCCCGCAAGGGGTAGTTGTGCCCCAAGTCCGCGAAGAACCGAATGCGGTGCAGTTCGCCATTACGCTCTTTCCGAGCATGTTCGATCGCGCGCTCGTCTGTGATGCTGGGCGGCACAAGTAATTCCAGCTGTGTCATTGGGTCGACGACGCGGCGGTCCTCGCTGGCGACCTGGTTCGGAGACGGCCTCTCTGTCATCTCCTCAGGCTAAGTCGACCAAATGGACAAGAGCAAACCGTCCGCAGATGTCTCCGCCGCAAGTGGGCCATCGGATCGTCGTGGTTCCGCTATATCAAGGTGTCCGTTAGCCGGAGGCCTCGCGGACTCTCCCGTGCACCGGCTGGGTTGCGCCGTGCGCGTAAGCGTGTGCCGCCCGTAGGACCCGCCCGAGATTAAGCCCGCTCAGCGGGTGTCATGTGCAACAACGGTCGTGTGTCGAATTCGTTCGTATTCGCTACAACTATCACGACCGGAAGCGTCAGTTTCGGTGTCCTGTGTTTTCGGGTGTCGTGGAGATGGGTTTTGTAGCGTAACTCAGTGTCGGTTTCTATGCCTCAGTTCCTCACGGTGCTGATGACTTCCGCTACAGTCGGCGTATGGGTCATCTTTTAGGATATGCGCGGGTGTCGACGACGGATCAGGACGCGTCGTTGCAGGTTGATGCGTTGAACGCGGCGGGGTGTTACCGAGTGTTTGTGGACACCATCTCGGGCTCGATCGATCAGCGACCTGAGCTGGGTAAGTTGCTGGACCAATTGCGTCCGGGGGACACGCTTGTGGTGTGGAGGCTTGACCGGCTGGGGCGTTCTATCCGGCACCTCATCGATCAGCTGTCCCTTCTTTCCGAGCGCAAGATCGGGTTTCGCACGTTGCAGGAAACGATCGATACGACGTCGTCGGGTGGTCGTTTGGTGTTCCACGTGTTTGCGGCGTTGGCGGAATTCGAACGCGATCTGATCCGTGAGCGGACCAACGCGGGGTTGCAGGCGGCGCGGGCGCGGGGCCGCACGGGTGGCCGCCCGCCTCTTCTCACTGATGATCAAGTCACGACTGCCCAACGCATGTATCAGCAGAAGGACATGACTGTCGCTCAGATCGGTGACGTGCTCGGTGTGAGCCGGACGACTATCTATCGCACCCTGCACCGCCAGCCCGTGAAACCCCAGGGCCGGCGCCCGCGACGGGTAGCGCCCGCCACGTAGGTCCGCATGACCGCCAGCAGTGACAGCCCATCCCAGCCGGGGCCGACACGGGCACTCATCGGGCCCCTAATCGGTGGCCCCCGAGCGCGCTACTGGCCACACCGCCCGGTAGCCCCCAAAGTCAATATCGGTGGCCCCCAGAAGCGCGAATACTCAACCGGTGCTGGTCCTGTCAAAGGAACCTTTGTTGAGATGCAGCCTAATTTGTAAGTCAGGCGCTTACGGGCGGGTGGCATGTGGGTAGGTCCTTTCTATTTCTATATAGATACGAAAGTTGTGTTCCATGTTTTTATGAAATATGCGAAGATGGTGGTATGAAGAACGTGGAGATAGTTTGGCGCACGTTGGCCGATACCGCGCTGGGGGGACAGCGAGACTGGAACAGCATTGGTGATATTGCTAATGCTGCGTCGGTGGCGCCGTCCACTACCTATCAGGCGCTGGGACGGCTTCTTGATATCGGTGCCGTCCGCGCGAATGCCCGTCGTGGCTACACTGTCGTCGCGCCGGAGAAGCTCCTTGATGCCTTCGCCGCTCACCGAAACTTGCGGGCCGACACTGTGGTCTCAACAACGCTGCCCGCCGCTCAGGCGTTTCTCGACGACGGCGAAGTCGACTACGCCCTCAGCGGCAGTACTGCCGCCGTGCACTACCTGGGTGGCCGCAATACTGTCGCTGATCTCGGCCGACGAATCATCTACACCACACGCACTGTGTCGCAGGCAGACTTTCCGGTGGGTGATGAGGTCATCTTCCTCACTGAGGATCAGGGCGCGGCACGGAAATGGCGGTCCGGTTACGCCAGTCTCGCCCAGACCTACGCTGACCTTTGGGCAAGCCCAGGATGGCAAGCCGCCGAGTTCACCCGCGCATTGAAAACGACCCTGTTCCCGGCTGCGGATTGGGAGCAGCGAACCAGTGCCTAGCCTCTACGAGGACAGAGACGGAGTTATCCGTGCGCTGGTCGACCGGCTGGGCCATGATCTCGAACCCTCGATTCTCATTGGCGGCTGGGCAACATTCGTTCGTGTCGGAGGGGAAATCAGTCTCGACATCGACCTCATCACTTCGCAAGAGAGCCGACACAAGCTTGAGCAGCTGATGACCGACATCTCAACGAGCAACAACCACCAAGGCAAGAAGCTCCGTGCGACGATCGACAACGTCCATCTCGACATCTATCTCCCGTACGAATCTCAACTCGGAGGCAAACTACGACTGAAGGTCGAGATGCTCGCGGAATACCCCGACGAGGTGTCCTTCGAAAAATGGACACTCCTGCGACTCGAAGCGCACATTGCGACAAAGATGGCGGCACTGCTCGACCGACATTTCTCGGAGAAAGGCCAGAAGGATGCCCGCGAGATCCTTGCACTACTTAAACAAGATGGCGTCGATGCCACGGTTGCCGCCGAGATTCTCGACCGAGCCTCCACAGTCGCTATCGACGATCTGCCCGCCATGATCGGTCAGGCTTTCGATCTTATTACCCAGATCATTCCGCTGTCGAAGAGCGACAAGAAACGTCTGGCCACCATCAAGAAGTCATGGGTCGGGGAACTTGAGCGGCGAGGGTTGCGCCCTCAGGAACTGCGCCCACGGCTGTGAGGGGACGAATAGGAACGGTGCGGCCGTCGAGCGCCGTCAGCTGGGGTCGCTGCCTCAGAAACCAACGATTCCGCTACATGCAAGCAGGGACGATCCTTGGTCACGTCCCGCCGGGTGGATGCTCCTATTGATGTCAAGCGGCCTTTGGGGTGGGTTTCGCTTGTCGGGATTGGTCGTCGAGCCAGGCGCTGAAGGTGGTTTCCAGGTCGGTGTCAGCGCGTTGTCCTATTTCGAGTCGACGTAAGCGCTGGTAGGGGACGTTGAGCTGTTTGGCCGCGTCAGTGAGGACGATGCCGAGTGTTTGGCGGCGTTGCCGCAGCCGTGGTCCACCGGGCAGAGGGACAGCGTGGTTTTTGGTGAGCAATGCAAATATTTCGTTGGCGACGTGGCGTTTGAGGCAGCGGACGATGTCGCGGTCGGAAAGGCCTTCAGCGGTGCGTCGGGCGATGTAGGCCATAGTCCGAGGTTCCTTGTGGCGTTTGCGGAGCAGGACAATACGGTGCAGGGCAGCGTTGGCTTGCCGGTCGCCACCGCGCGAGAGACGGAAACGTTGCCGTTTTCCCGAAGATGCCGGAATAGGTGCGACGCCGCACAGAGCAGCAAACTGGGCCTTGGTGGAGATGCGGTCTGGGTTGTCGCCGGCAGTGGCGAGCAGGTGTGCGGCAACAAACGGGCCCACGCCGCTTGCGGCCATGAGAGCCGGATTCTGCCGGCTGGCGAGTTGGCCAAGTTGGCTGTCGATAAGAGCAATATCCGCTGTCAGGACCTGATGGCGTTGCGCGAGGCGTTTCGCTGATGCCCGTAGGATCAGCTCCGGAGTGGTGCCCGGTGTGGGTCGTGTGCGCGCGAGCGCAACCGTGAGTTTGTTGCCGTCGTATCGGCGAAAATCTTGCCGGATGGCCTCGGGTGCGCTCACCAACAGGGCATGGATCTGATTGATGCTGGCCGTGCGCGCCTTGGTGGCAGAGGAGCGTTCCGCAAGTAAGACCCGCATCGACTCGACGTCGCCATCGCGTTGTTTCGGGGTTGATAACCCTCGCCCAGCGAGAACCGACATCGCCGCTTGGTGGGCGTCGAGGGGATCGGATTTGCCGCGCAACCGACGCTCGGCACGGTTGGCGCGAGTGACCTCAACCACGCGCATTCCGGCATTCGCCAAAACGCGGGCAAGTTCCGCACCGTAGGAACCGGTTCCTTCGACGCCAACGGCTTCGACGATGCCGTAGGCGTGGAGGAACTCGATGATTTTGCGATAGCCGCTCCCGACTGCGAGGAATTCCCGGTCGGCGATCGGTTGTCCGTGGTCGTCAACGATAGCGACATAGTGCGTGTCTTTGTGGGTATCAACCCCGGCGAAGATGGTTCGTAGAGGCTGGACCGCGATGGTGAATTGTGGCGGTTCACTAGTTGCAACTGTCATGACTTCGGTACTCCCGTTTCTTCGTTGAAGGGAAATCACCGTTGGGTCGGGAGGGCAGACAGCACAGAGGTGAGACTGTTGGCCAGGCTCCTATCAAGTCATGTCGCCCCGATCAAGCGGCATTAGCGGCTCTGGTGCGGCGGACAGATCCACCCAAAGACAACCTCAAAAGGAGTCAGTGTAATTTTGAGTCACCCCGCACCAGAGTCACATCCAGTATCTCTGTGTAATTCATCGTCACCGTGCGGGTCAGCTGATTTGATTATGCAGCACTGAGCTCGGGAATGGGAATCACCCCCGTGAGGGCGCTGGCGTCGGGGCTGGTGAGGGCCGCGTTGAAGGCGGCCAGCTGGCGCATGGAGTCCTCGGAGAGGTAGCGGCGGGCTCCTGCTTCCCACTCGTCGTGTTGCTCGACGAGCACCGCTCCGGCGAGGCGGAGCAGGGCCGCCGGGTTGGGGAACACACCGACGACGTCCGTTCGCCGTTTGATCTCTTTGTTCAGGCGTTCGAGTGGGTTTGTCGACCACACCTGTCGCCAGTGTTTGGGCGGAAAGCCGCAGAACGCGAGGATGTCGGCGCGGGCGTCGTGCAACATTGTGGCGACTTTCGGGTGAGAGCGGTCGAGCATGCGGGTGACCTCGTCGAACTGGGCTTGGACGTGCGTCGCGTCGGGCTGGGCGAAGATGGTGCGGATCACGGCGGCAACCATGTCTTGGCTGGCGCGCGGGACGATGGAGAGCACGTTTCGCATGAAGTGGACCCGGAAGCGCCGCCAGGCCGCGCCTTGGAACACGGTGCTGATGGCTTTCTTCAGGCCGGTGTGGGCGTCGGAGATGACGAGCTTGACGCCGTCCAGGCCGCGAGCCTTCAGCGACCGGAGGAACTCGGTCCAGAAGGGCTCGTTTTCGCTGTCGCCGACGTCGAAGCCGAGGACTTCGCGGCGGCCGTCGGCGGCGACGCCGATGGCGACGACCATCGCTTGGGAGATGACGCGGTGGTTGACGCGGGCTTTGCAAGACGTGGCGTCGAGGAAGACGTAGGGGTAGCCGGTTACGCCGAGGTCACGGTCACGGAACGCAGGCGACTTCACCGTCCAGATCCGCGCAAATCCGGGATACTTCGGACTTGGAGATGCCGGTATCGGCGCCGAGAGCCTTGACTAAGTCGTCGACCTTCCGGGTCGAGACGCTGTGGAGGTAAGCCTCCATGACGACGGCGAACAGGGCCTGGTCAACGCGCCGGCGCCGCTCGAGGAGGGCAGGGAAGAACGACCCTTGGCGGAGCTTGGGGATCTTCAGATTTAAGTCGCCGGCCGTGGTCGTCAAGACCCTCGGTCGAGTCCCGTTGCGCTGGGCGGTGCGGTCATCGGAGCGTTCGAATCGGGCGGCGCCGATGTGGGCGGTGGCCTCGGCGTCGATGAGTTCTTGGTAGAGCGTTTCGGTCACTGTTCGGATTCGATCGGTGACGTTGGTGAGCTTGAGTTCCGAGAGGAGCGCGAGCAGGGCAGACTGGTCTAGAGCCATCGTGTGGTGTGTCTTTCTGTGAGGAACTTTGAACGGTTCTCACTGACCATCGCACGGTGGTTCGTTACGTTGTTAATCCAACGCTCGAACCCCGAGAATTACACAGAGATACTGGATGTGACTCTGGTGCGGGGTGACTCAAAATTACACTGACTCCTTTTGAGGTTGTCTTTGGGTGGATCTGTCCGCCGCACCAGAGCCGCTAATGCCGCTTGATCGGGGCGACATGACTTGATAGGAGCCTGGCCAACAGTCTCACCTCTGTGCTGTCTGCCCTCCCGACCCAACGGTGATTTCCCTTCAACGAAGAAACGGGAGTACCGAAGTCATGACAGTTGCAACTAGTGAACCGCCACAATTCACCATCGCGGTCCAGCCTCTACGAACCATCTTCGCCGGGGTTGATACCCACAAAGACACGCACTATGTCGCTATCGTTGACGACCACGGACAACCGATCGCCGACCGGGAATTCCTCGCAGTCGGGAGCGGCTATCGCAAAATCATCGAGTTCCTCCACGCCTACGGCATCGTCGAAGCCGTTGGCGTCGAAGGAACCGGTTCCTACGGTGCGGAACTTGCCCGCGTTTTGGCGAATGCCGGAATGCGCGTGGTTGAGGTCACTCGCGCCAACCGTGCCGAGCGTCGGTTGCGCGGCAAATCCGATCCCCTCGACGCCCACCAAGCGGCGATGTCGGTTCTCGCTGGGCGAGGGTTATCAACCCCGAAACAACGCGATGGCGACGTCGAGTCGATGCGGGTCTTACTTGCGGAACGCTCCTCTGCCACCAAGGCGCGCACGGCCAGCATCAATCAGATCCATGCCCTGTTGGTGAGCGCACCCGAGGCCATCCGGCAAGATTTTCGCCGATACGACGGCAACAAACTCACGGTTGCGCTCGCGCGCACACGACCCACACCGGGCACCACTCCGGAGCTGATCCTACGGGCATCAGCGAAACGCCTCGCGCAACGCCATCAGGTCCTGACAGCGGATATTGCTCTTATCGACAGCCAACTTGGCCAACTCGCCAGCCGGCAGAATCCGGCTCTCATGGCCGCAAGCGGCGTGGGCCCGTTTGTTGCCGCACACCTGCTCGCCACTGCCGGCGACAACCCAGACCGCATCTCCACCAAGGCCCAGTTTGCTGCTCTGTGCGGCGTCGCACCTATTCCGGCATCTTCGGGAAAACGGCAACGTTTCCGTCTCTCGCGCGGTGGCGACCGGCAAGCCAACGCTGCCCTGCACCGTATTGTCCTGCTCCGCAAACGCCACAAGGAACCTCGGACTATGGCCTACATCGCCCGACGCACCGCTGAAGGCCTTTCCGACCGCGACATCGTCCGCTGCCTCAAACGCCACGTCGCCAACGAAATATTTGCATTGCTCACCAAAAACCACGCTGTCCCTCTGCCCGGTGGACCACGGCTGCGGCAACGCCGCCAAACACTCGGCATCGTCCTCACTGACGCGGCCAAACAGCTCAACGTCCCCTACCAGCGCTTACGTCGACTCGAAATAGGACAACGCGCTGACACCGACCTGGAAACCACCTTCAGCGCCTGGCTCGACGACCAATCCCGACAAGCGAAACCCACCCCAAAGGCCGCTTGACATCAATAGGAGCATCCACTCAGGGGGACTTGACCTTGGTGGGCACGGCCAGACTCGTCAAAACATCCACGCATACACGCCTGCGCTTTCGGATTATGGGCCTGATGCGAGCACTCGGTCGCGAAGAAACGCGATCGGTGCTATCCCTGAAAGGGTACATACCCTTACGGCCGACTCAAGGAGCTCCCATGACGGACTACGACGCCCGCGAACCCGAACTGCGTGACTGGAGCCGTCAGCTCACCCAGGCCGTGCTGATTCTTGACCTTCAGGTTGATCGCAATCTGCTGCTAGACCTCGCGGCGGAATCGAACGCTATTAGCCCCTCAGCGGGCCCCCTCACCACCTTCGTTGTCGGCTACGCGGCTGGACTCGCAGCAGCGACGGGCGAGAAAAACTCGACAGCGGCGGTGGAAGCCGCCGCTGCGGTGGCCCGCCAAATCTGCGTCAAATCGAAGGCCCGCACCGGCTGGGTTGACACGGCGCAGTAACGCTGGCGGTCCGGGTGGCCGGCGGTCAGCCCGGCAGTGCCGCCTCCGACGAGTGAGGCGCCACGCCTGCCTTCGCGTCAGGCGCACTGTCAGCATCCGCTGCCACCGGATCGAGCCGGACGAGCACCGCCTTCGACACTGGGGTATTGCTGCCCTCGGCGAGGTGGGTGAGCGGAACCAGCACGTTCGCCTCCGGATAGTAAGCCGCCGCACAGCCACGAGCGGTGGGGTAGGAAACCAACCGGAATTTTCGTAAGACCCGCGGAATGTTGTCGCCGAACACCCCGTGCACATCCACGAACTGGCCATCGACAAGGCCCAGCTCGGCGAGGTCGTCGGGATTCACAAAGACCACGTGGCGGCCGTTTTTGATGCCGCGATACCGGTCGTTGTGCCCGTAGATGGTGGTGTTGAACTGGTCGTGTGAGCGCAGTGTCTGCAAAATGAGGGTACCGGGCGGGCGTTCGACGCGTTCGAGACGGTTGACAGTGAGTATCGCCTTGCCGACGGGCGTGGGAAAGGTGCGCGAATCCCGCGGGCCGTTAGGAAGCATGAATCCGCCGTCCTGACGGATCTTCTCGTTGTAGTTTTCGCACCCGTCGACCACATGAGAATCGCCCTCGCCATGCTCAGCCTCGGCGGGCATAAACCAGTGCTCCCCGGGCGGGTTTAACCCCGGTTACGTCAGGAGAGCCACAAAATTACGACGTTCTGACCGCGCCCCACTCTGTCGCCGTGATGATCCCCGCACAGAAGAGGAAGACAATCACGATCAGCAGGGTGAGCGTCGCGAGGATACCGAGCTTGAGTCGCCTACGGCTCACGGCAAAGCGAATGACTACCATCGCCGCGTACAGCACCAACACGATAACGATTCCCGTCGTCGCGACCCCGGATGGGCTGAGCCACTGCATAGCGAAGAGCAGCGAACCGCAGATGAGCGTGAGAGCGCCGCCCGCCACAAGCCAGATGGCGCCCGTCGAGGTCGTCAGCGATCGTTGCTCGAATACTCGCTGTGACTCTGACATTATCGACATCCTCTCGTCTCGTCTTGCGCGTTATCCACGTTGCCACTCGCGAGAAGAAAACACCAGAGCCGAGAACGCATCTGCTCTCTCTGTGCCCGTTCCACACCCCTTTCATCCGGCGCTTTGTGTCGTCACAATTCGTTTATCCCGCAGCCCGGTGGCAAACTTGGATCATGCCCTCACTTCCGATTCTGGATTTTTCCCAACTCGATGCCGGCGAAGCCGAAGCCGCGACATTCCGCGCCGAACTGCTGCGCGTCACACACGAGGTCGGCTTCTTCTATCTGACCGGACACGGCGTCGACCCCCAGCTCACGAAAAACCTCCTGGACATTTCCCGCGAGTTCTTCGACCTGCCCGCCGAGCAAAAACTCAAGCTGGAGAACATCCACAGCCCGCAGTTTCGTGGCTACACCCGCGTCGGCGGGGAGTTCACCGCCAACGCCGTCGACTGGCGCGAGCAGATTGACATCGGCGTCGACCGCGACCCGGTGCCCCGCGACGACGGCACTCCCGACTATTGGCGCCTCGAGGGCCCGAACCTCTGGCCCGAATCCCTGCCCGAACTCGAGGTCGTCGCCCTGCGCTGGAACGAGGAACTCAGCCGCATCGCCCTGCGCCTGTTGCGCGCCTGGGCCCTCGCCCTCGGCAGCCCTGAGGACGTCTTCGACGCCGCCTTCGCCGAGAACCCGTTCCTGCTCACCAAGATCGTGAGCTACCCCGGCCAGCCCGAGCGCAGCCAAGGCGTCGGCGAGCATCGCGACGGCGGCGTGCTCACTCTGCTGCTCATCGAGCCGGGCAAAGACGGCCTGCAGGTCGAGCATGATGGCGAGTGGATCGACGCTCCGCCACTTGACGGCACCTTCGTTGTGAACATCGGCGAAATGCTCGAACTGGCAACGGATGGCTACCTCAAAGCCACCCTGCACCGGGTTTTCTCCCCCGAAGACGGATCCGACCGCATCTCGGTCCCATTCTTCTTCAACCCCTCACTCGACACCATAATGCCCCGGCTGAAACTCGACGAGAAACTGTCCCAGAAAGCCCGCGGACTCTCCGCGGACCCGACCAACAGCCCCATCCTCGAGTCCACTTATGGTGACAACGCCCTCCGGTACCGGCTGCGTGCCCACCCCAACGTGGCGGCCGCCCACCACGCTGACCTCCTGTAAAGGCACGTTAACGACGGACTACCGCGCACGATGGCGACCGCAGAGCCCACTCTGGCCCTCACGATCAAGGCTGTTTCGGTTGCCAGTTCACGCGAAACGCTTCGTACCACGCGGTCCCACTCATAAATAGGCGCGATGTCAGGGCATCGACTAGTTAGTACGTCGCCGCGCACACGCCTGCGCTTTCGGATCATGGGCCCGATGCGAGCACTCGGTAGCGAAGCAACACGAACGGTGCTATGCCTTATAGACATATCTATCCTTACGGCCAACTCCCGGAGCTGCTATGACGAACTATGACGACCATGAACCCGAATTGCGTGACTGGAGCCGCCAGCTCACCCAAGCCTTGCAGATTCTCGACCTCCAGGTTGATCGCAATCTACTGCTTGACCTCGCGGCGGAATCGAGTGCTGTCAGCCCGTCAGCAGGCCCCATCAGCACCTTCGTTGTCGGCTACGCGGCCGGACTCGCGGCGGCAACGGGCGAGAAAAACGCGACAGCGGCCGTGGAAACCGCAGCCGCGGTGGCCCGCCAAATCTGCGCCACGTCAACGCCCCGCACCGGCTGGGTGGATACAGCGCAGTAACGCTCGCGGGCCGGGTGGCCAGCGGTCAGCCCGGCAGTGCCGCCCCCGACCGCTCAGGCACCGCGCTTGCCTTCGTGCCTGGATCGTTGTTGGTATCCGCGGCCACTGGATCGAGCCGTACGATCACCGACTTCGACACCGGGGTATTGCTGCCCTCGGCGAGGTGGGTGAGCGGAACCAGAACGTTCGCCTCCGGATAGTAGGCCGCCGCGCACCCGCGAGCGGTGGGGTAAGAGACCAACCTGAATTTGCGCAACACACGCGGGACATTGTCACTGAACACCCCGTGCACATCTACGAACTGGCCATCGACAAGGCCCAGCTCGGCGAGGTCGTCGGGATTCACAAAGACCACGTGGCGGCCGTTTTTGATGCCGCGATACCGGTCGTTGTGCCCGTAGATGGTGGTGTTGAACTGGTCGTGTGAGCGCAGTGTCTGCAAAATGAGAGTGCCCTGCGGGCGATCGACGCGCTCGAGAACGTTGACAGTGAGTATCGCCTTGCCGACGGGCGTGGGAAAAGTGCGCGAATCCCGCGGGCCGTTAGGAAGCATGAATCCGCCTTCCTGACGGATCTTCTGGTTGTAGTTCTCGCACCCGTCGACCACGTGAGAGATGTGGTCGCGAATGAGGTCATAGTTCTGCTCGAAACCGGCCCAATTAATCTTCACTGTGTCACCGAGAACAACTCGCGCCAGCCGAGAAACTATCGCCACCTCCGAAAGGAGGTCGGGTGCCACCGGATCGACCTTCCCCCACGACGGATGCACGGCACAGACCGTGTCCTCGACCGACACGAACTGCGGCCCCGACGCCTGCATATCGATCTCGGTGCGACCCATCGTAGGCAGGATGAGTGCCTCAGCACCGGTGACCACATGAGACCGGTTCAGTTTCGTAGATACCTGCACAGTCATCTCAGCGCCCCGCATGGCAGCTTCGGCCGCGTTCGTGTCACTGATTGCCGCGACCAGGTTCCCACCGAGCGCCATGAAAACCTTGATCTCACCGTCCCGCAGCCTGTTAATGGTCTCAACGGCATCCGCCCCGTGTTCTCGGGGGGGATCAAACCCGAACTCTTGCTCGAGGGCGTTCATGAATGCCGGAGGCATTTGTTCCCAAATGCCCATGGTGCGATCACCCTGCACATTACTGTGACCGCGAATCGGGCAGGCACCCGCACCGGGTTTGCCGATGTTCCCCCGCAACAAGAGCAAATTAATAATCTCTTTGATGGTCGAGACGGCCTTCTTCTGCTGGGTCAGACCCATGGCCCAGGTCACAATCACGCGATCGGCCTTAATGTAACGTGCGGCCAATTCATCAATCTCGTGCGCCTCAAGTCCTGTCGCCTCAAGCACGGCCTGCTCATCGAGCAGGTGCAGATGCTTGGTGAGGTCTTCTAGGCCCGAGCAGTGCGTCGCCAAAAACTCGTGGTCTAGCACTGTTCCGGGATGCTTCGCCTCGGCGGCCAGCACCCGTTTGGAGACCGCCTGGAGCAGAGCCATATCGCCGCCCAGCCGGATCTGGACGTGCTGGTTTGCGATGGGGGTGCCGCGCCCGATGATTCCCTTGACTCGCTGCGGGTTCTTGTAGCGGTGCAGCCCGGCCTCCGGCAGCGGATTGACGGCGACGATCTCCGCACCGGCATCCTTCGCCTCTTCCAAGGCTGTCAGCATCCGCGGATGGTTTGTTCCCGGATTCTGGCCCATGATGATGATGAGATCGGCTTGGGCGAAGTCGTCGTAGCTGATCGTGGCTTTGCCGATGCCCAACGTCTGCCCCATGGCCCATCCGGTTGACTCATGGCACATGTTGGAACAGTCAGGCAGGTTGTTCGTGCCGAAAGCACGCACAAAAAGCTGGTATGCGAAAGCGGCCTCATTCGAGGCGCGGCCACTCGTATAGAAAGCAGCCTCGTCCGGGGACGCGAGCGCATTCAGCTTCGTAGCCAGCACCGAAAACGCATCGTTCCAGCTGATCGGTCGGTAATGGTTCTCACCGGCGCGCTTATAGACCGGCTCGGTCAGACGACCCTGCATTCCCAGCCAATATTCCGACTTCTCCAGCAAATCATCGAGGGAATACTCGGCCCAGAAGTCCGAGTCGATGGTGACCGGTGTTGCCTCCCACGTGACGGCTTTCGCACCGTTCTCGCAGAATTCGAAGGTCTTCCGGTGAGTGGGGTCTGGCCACGCGCAACTCGGGCAGTCAAAGCCGTCTTTCTGATTGAGGGCGAGCATCGTCTTACCGGTCCGGATCACACCCATCTGCTCCAGCGCCGGCTTCATGGAGTGGTACACGCCGGGCACACCCGCGGCCCAGTCTTTCGGTTTTGTCACTTCAAGGTCGGTCTCGTCCGGTTCTACCGCCGAGGGATGCTCGCGAGTCATGGGCCTACCCTTTCCACACCCCAACTTGAGATGTCTCCTCCAGACCTAACAGGCTTAGCGAGTCGTTGCAAGGCCTAAACCCGTATTGGAAGAGAAGAATCCCCACGCCGCGTAGACGTAACGCCACAGGGTGCCCTCCGAGCTCAGATGAAACCGAAAGTCCGTGATGCCCTCCGTTTCATGTTTCTTGGGCTCGAAACTGGGAACTCCGCCGCTTCGCCTTGGCGAACCCTGAGTTGCCTATATGTCGTGTACTTAACCGGCCGTGCCTACCCGTTCCGTCGTACTCAGCACTGAGATGAGGCGAATTTATTGAACAGCGCACCGTGTTAAAACAAGGACTTCCTGAACAGTACGACCGGCATGAACGCACCACGCCGGAAAATCACCATCCATGACGGGCAGTTGAAGACCCCGCCGATGTTGAGACAGTCACCTTCAACTGGCTCGACTGATGCAATGATCGACGGTTGTACAGCTCTCTCCGTAACGTGCACCCGAAAAATACAAGTACAGCTATTACGGTGATGTAAACGGCCCGTGAAAATATGAAGGTCACGTCCCGCGTAATGGTGGGAAATTGGCGCCATTCATCGTCGCGATTGGCCGGTTGATCCGGTGCGATATTTCGCGTCAAAGGAACCATTATTGAGATTCTCTGCCGCGTCGAGCGTTACGTTTCGCGCTCGTTCTTTAGTAACCTGGTATTTCGTTACCTTGTGGTGGGGGAGGCGGATAGTCAGCGACAGGGGGATGCGATGCTTGCGGAAGCGCGTGAAACGTCCAGCGCGACAGTATCTCTGGTCTTGCGGGTCGTTCTTGAGCACGGTGGCGTCCGAGCGGTCGCTGACGTACTCGCGGCGGCAGGGATTACTCAGTCGGTTGAAGAGCTGGAGAAATCCTCCACGTGGATCAGCTATGACACCCGCATCCGGCTTTTTGAGGCTGTGACGGATGTGTTTGGGCCGGGGACAATGTTTAGAATTGGCCAATCGGCGGCTGCGGATAGGTTCCATCCGGCCATTGCGCAACTTCTGAGTGCTTTCGCGTCACCCCGCGCGGTGTATTACCAGCTTCCGAGGATGGTGCCGAAATTCAGTACGACGTCGTCCCTCGCGCTCGTCGCTCTCGGCCCCACGAATGCAACGCTTCGCTTTCATCTCCACGACGGGTACGCTCCGTCCCGGCTTGATTGCGAGTATGCACAAGGCCTGTTCTCTGCCGTACCACGTATTTTCGGGCTGGAATCAGCGCATGTCGTTCATGACGAGTGCCAGTCGGATGGAAATCGCGCCTGTGTGTACCGTCTGACGTGGTCCCGGCGATTGCCCGTGTGGTCGTGGCGCAGCAGTAGGCGCGCGGCCGATCGCGGATTCGCGGCGTTGCGTGAACAGGTCCAGCAGATACAGCTGGCTGAGGCGGACCTTGTCGGCAGCGACGACATCAGCGAGGTGCTCTCCCGGATCGTGGGCCGCGCTGCTGCAGCTGTCCTCGCTCCGTCTCACCTCTTTGTCGTCAAGCCGACTCACGGCGAGGCGCCGCTCATGCACTTTTTAGGTCTCGACGCTGATCGCGCCGCGGAACTCGCGACGCGGTTGATTGAGGGCGACAGTCTCGGTAGTTCCGCTGTTGTCGTTGACGTGGCCTCGACTCGCCAGGTTCACGGGTACCTCGCCGCCCTGTATCCGCGGGGTCAGCGTCCCATGGACGCGGACCGGGCGCTGCTCAAGGCCTACGCCAGCCACGCGGCAGCAGCCCTTGACCTCTTTACGGCGCTTGAAGACAGTCGCCGGGAAGAAAGCCGCTCCACAGCGCTGCTCGCGCTGGCTCATGAACTGGCCACTAGCTGCAGCACGACCGGCGTTACGGGCATCATTGCGGCTGCCTTTCCGACTATCGTCGAGTGCGATGCTGCGGCGGTCCTGCTCTGGAACGCTAGCCTCGCGAATCTCCAAGCAGTCGCCTGCGATGGATTTGAGCCAGATGAGTGTCAGATGCTGCTTGCCACGCCAATTTCGGCTGCGACGATTCTCGAACTGATCGAACTTCTGATTGACCACGAACCTGTCCTCATCAGGGCGGGCGAGGCCAGACCTGTCCTTGTACAGTCGTTCGGCGCCATTGAGGCCTCGAATGTTGTCGTGGTCCCGTTGCTTGATGGCGATGTCTTGATGGGGATCGTAGTTGCCCTCTGGCGGGGAGAGCTCACTCCAGAGGTGCATCGGGTGGCGTTGACGCGGATCGCCGGGGTGAGCAGCCAGGGCGCAACGGCTTTGCAAAACACCAGATTGCTCGCAACTGTGCGGCATCAGTCTCTGCACGACTCCCTGACAGGTTTACCCAACCGAGTTTTGTTCGCCGAGCGGTTAGATCAGGCGCTTGGCGAGAACTGGGCCAGTGCTGGCACGGGAACAGCGGTGATGTTCTGCGACCTCGACAACTTTAAGAAGGTCAACGACGACCTCGGGCACGGCGCTGGGGACGAACTGCTCCGCCAAGTCGCCGCGCGCCTTCGTTCTCTGGTTCGCTCAGGGGACACTATCGGCCGCCTTGGCGGCGACGAATTCGTTGTGCTTGCCACCGACGTGCCAGACCAGTCGACGGCGCTTGAAATGGCTGGGCGCATCGTCGACAGCCTCAATGTGCCTTTTCATCTCGCCGGCCAGGACCTGCGTATCTCCACGAGCGTGGGCGTGGCTATCTACACGGGTGAGGGCGGGCGCGGTGAACAACTTCTTGACGCGGCCGATACGGCGATGTACGAGGCGAAGCGGACAGGTCGCAACCAGATCGTCGTCTCCGGTGAGACGGCATCCGCTTTGTAAGAGGCGTCACGTGAGACGGAACTCTTGGTCGCCCTCGACCGGAACGAAATGTGCCTGCACTTCCAGCCGGTCGTCAATATTTCCGCTGCCGGCGGCATCAGGGTCGTAGGCGCGGAGGGGCTCATCCGCTGGAATCATCTGCGCTTGGGGTTGCTGGCGCCGGCTGCATTCCTTCCATTTGCGGAAGGGATGGGCATGATCACCCAACTGGACGTGTGGGCGGTGGGGAACGGGTGTGCGGCGCTGGCCGGTTGGGACCAACCCGATCCCAGAACATGTTCTCGCTCTCCTCCATGACTAGATTCGACGCTATCAACAGCACTGTGGCTCGGTCGATGGGCGGGCATGCTCGCTGCAGTGGGCAGCGCAGTTACTGTGTCGTGTTGGCGTCCGTGAGCCAGGTGAGCAGGAGGTTGCTGGCGCGATTGTTGTTTGTGAGCACTTCGTGCTGTCGCTCGTGCCACAGGCGGGGTTGGCTTCCGGGTGCGGTGCGGTCGATGATGAACTGTGTTACCGGGCAAGTGTCTAGGTCGAAGGGGTGAGGAGATTCCCAGCGGGTGAACTGCCAATGGTAGGCAAGCGCGCCCAGACTAGTGTGTAGCTGCCCGGCCCGCTCTGGAAGGTGGAATTGTTCTGGCAGGCGAAACGTGTGCGCCCACGTGGGTAGATCGGCGGCAGGCATTGGGCGGGCGAAGTAATAGCCCTGGCCGAGTGAGGCGCCGAGAACGGATGCTGCCTCGACGAGGCCGGCATCTTCTAGGCCCTCCACGACTACAGCGGCACGCATGTCGCGCCCCATTTGGGCCAGCGTAGCGATAAGGCTTAGCGTTTCGATCGGTTTTGTTGCAACGTCCGCGAGCAGTCCCCGATCAACTTTGATTGTGTCAAACGGCAGCTGGGCGATTCGTTGGAGACTGCTGTAGCCAGAGCCGAGGTCGTCGAGGGCGAGGCCAACGCCGAGCTCAATGAGCGCATCGAACGCTACGAGCGGCGCGGCTTCGTCGAGCTCCTGTGTCTCAAGAAGCTCCAGGCAGAGCCGGTTCGGGGCCACGCCGGAGTAGCTAAGGGCTTCCGTAACCCATCGGATGAAGTCTTGATGCTGCAGGGTCGACGGGGCGAGGTTGACCGAGACGTCAACGGCGAGCCCCTCCGCGTCCCACCGGGCAACCCATCTGAGCGCATCTTTTAGGCCGGTGCGGAAAAGCTCGTCCAGGTCTTTTTCGTTGAGTCCTGCCAGAAAGTGCTCCGGCGGGACGATCGTGCCGTCGGGCAGTACCAGCCGGGCCAGTGCTTCGACCCGGCGCACGGCGCCGTTACGCAGATCGATGATCGGTTGCATATACATCGACAGTTCGCCGGCGAACAACTTGTCTTGATTCGAGCGGGGTTGAGCACTGTGCTTCTCCGCTGGCACACGAGGGATGGTGGCTGTGGCGTCTTGTGGTGCATCGGCGGACTCGGGGCCGAGGTCAGACACGAGTCGCCACCACGATTGGGCGTTGTCGTTAGCAGCCGTCACTGATTGGAGTGCGCGGTCTGCCAGTTGACGGGTCGCCGCTTCCGATCCTGAAGCGGGCAGCCGGGCGATACCCATTGTGATCCAGAGAAAAACTGACTCACCATCAACGACGAAGGGTGTCTCGACGGCCTCGTGTATGTCGGCTATTCTTCCCGCGAACTCTGGTGATGTGTCGTCCGCCAAGTTTTCGAGCACCACGGCGAAGGTTTTACCGCCAAGGAAGGCGAGGTAGTCGCCATCCTCCACTAGGACAGAAAGGCGGCGGGAGAATTCCGCGAGCACTCTATCGGCTGCGGAATACCCAAATGTGCTCGCGACTCTCCGGAGGTCGTGGAGGTCAATAAGCCCGAGCCCGGCCTGCGGGGTGATCGCGTTGCTCGCGGCGGCGTTCGATCGGCGTCGTAGGTGGGTTTCGAACCCGAACCGGTTCGGGATTCCGGTCACGGTATCGTGGGTGGCTTGGTATCTGAGCTGCTCCTGCTGGCCCACTCTCGTACTCGCGTCTTGCTGCACGCTGACGTAGTGCGTAATTATCTCGTCAGGGCCCCGGAGGGGAACGATGGTCAGCCTGTTCCAAAACGGCGAGCCGTCCTTGCGATAGTTGAGGATGTCACCGTCGTAGGCCTCTCCTGCAGCGATGGCCCGCCGGATCGCAGCTTTGTCCTCGGGCTGGGACCCTGGCCCCTGCAGGAGCCGGCAGTTGGTGCCCAGGACTTCTGCTTCGGAGTACCCCGTGATCGCCGTGAAGGCGGCGCTCGCGTGCAAGATGTTCTGCTGGGCGTCGGTGATAAGCGAGACGCGGGAGGTCGCCGCGAAAGCACGGGCGAGTAAGGCCGCACTTGCGCCCTCGGCCGGTTGGCTCTCTACCCACCCCGAAAAGGTGGCCTCTACGATCCGATTCATCCCACCCCCAAAAAAGCGCTGCCCGACCGCGTCACAAAGTGGTTAGCAACCGCGACCGAAGCGAACAACGCGCAAGGCCCGCCGAGGAGAACTATCGACTACCCGTGTGAGTATGTTAGCGGCAATGACACCCTAGGTGGTCACTATTGCCCGACGCAACGATGGGCGTGTGTCGATTTCGTATGGTTTCGAGACTGTCGCCTAGCGAGGGCTAGTTGCGAAAACCGCATACGGGCGGGGCGACGGGGATTGTCCGGTCGACGGGCAGTTCAGAGTCCTCCTGTTGTTGTTCTCCGATGCTGCCGCGTATCCACGATCGGGGCCTAAAGCGGTAGACCCGGTTGTGCACGACCAGTTATCTCGACAGCTCGCCCGGGAATTTCTGAGACCAGTTTCTACTGGAACTTGTCTCTCTCCCGCGCACAACTCCCGGTGCTGCTCCTAGTAATGCAGTGTCAAAGGGATCGAAGAATGGTGTGCGCCGCGGAGCATGTTGGCGGATATCTGAATACTCGGCTTCCGAACACGTGAGGTGGACACGACTCGTGGCACCGACGGGTCACGTCCCGCGTGTTGCTGAACGCGGTTTTTCGTACAGAATCCAGTAGACATAACTCAAAGAGTCAACCGAATTCGGGAGAGTTCTTGACGCGTCAGGCTACTGCCAAGGTTTCACTTATGATACGTGGAATCGGTATCCCCGACCGGTTGTGGCTCCCGAGCGTCACAGCGTTCCCCAACTCCTAACCAGCTCAGGGGCTTTCCCTCACCCGTAGTCAAGACCCCTGTCGTCAATGCCGAGCATCCCCTGCGCAGATGGTTTCCACAATTTTGTCAGAGTCATTTGTCAGCAGTCTTGTTCGCGCGAATTGATAGTGTGCGCCTGCATGCCTTTATGGCGAGTTGCATACCCTGCCGCCCTGCCGCGCTGCCGCGCTGCCGCGCTGCCGCGCTGCCGAGCCGAAGACGCTACCGGAACGCCCAGTAATGGGCACCAGGTGCACCACCGACTCGTCGTGAGCGCTCCAGCATCGCGTAGCGGAACATGCGAACGTGTTGTCGGCTGGCTGCAGCGGGTTCACGCTAACTTCACAGGTGTTTGGTGCCGTAGTGGTAACTCTGGTGCTGGCGCTCCGCGTAGATTCAATATTGGCTCGAAAACCATACGGACGTATGGAACCGAGATGTTTTCGCCCAATTCGCTCAGACACTAAGGGAACCCGCTCATGCCTGATCTGACTATCTCAGAAAATATTAAAGCTCGTCGCAAGAAGCGTCGCATCGCGATTGCAGCCCTGGCCACCGTAATGCTGGCGGGCGGCGGGGCAGCGTTTGCTTACTGGACTGCTGGCGGGGCGGGAACAGGAGTGGGAACGGCCGGCTCGAACGTCGCCATTAGCGTGGTTCAGACCAGTACCGCCTCGAACCTACGTCCGGGCGGCGCTGCGCAGACCTTGACTGGTAACTTCACCAACCCGAACGACAGCCCTGTCTATGTCACTTCTGTCACCGCGAGCATCTCGGGTGTGACGAAGGCGACGGGTGCGCCTGCGGGGACCTGTGACGCGACCGATTACGTACTGACGGGCCCGACGATGACCGTGAATACTCAGGTCCCGGCCGGTACCGCTCAGGGCGCTTGGACTGGCGCGACCATCGCGTTCAACAACAAACCGGCGGCGAACCAGGACGCGTGCAAAGGCGCGACAGTCAACTTCAGTTATACCTCGAACTGATTCGGTTGATGGAGGGGGCGGGTCTGCCTCCTCCATCATGTTGCTGCGATCGATCCAAGCCCTCGGGGGTTGATATGACCAAGCCGCGCAGACGGTATTTCCTTGCCGTCATCGCCTTGATTTTGGCGTCTGTAGGAGCCCTCGTCGCGGAGGCGAAAGCAAATGGTCACCAAACCAACACCGCGGTCTTGGGCGGTGACAGCGAAATCGGTGTCGGATCTGCGGCAGGCGCCTATGTCGTTAAAAAACTGTTTGGTGTGCCGTCATCTCTCAGAAAGTCCGCTTCGCTCGACCTTTCCTTTGCAACTTGTTCGGTGGCCTGATGATGGTTCACGCCACTGCGACGACAGCGACTGTAGTGAAAGCCCCGGACGCTACTGAACAGTTTCTGTGTACTGCTGCGAATTTCCCAGTCACACAGTGGGCGCACGAGCGCGGTTCGCGCGGATTCACCGTCGGGGCGGACACGACGATCACTCTGTCAGGTTTCGGGGTGCCTGAGACTTGGCAGCCCCGCGTGCGAATGCTTGAGATAACGGTGGACCAGGACGGGTGCACGGGCGCCGAGTTGCCTCTGTTCTATCGTGGCATCGTGGGGGGCACCCGATGAGGCGCGTGAATGGGGTCAGGGGCGTTCTGATCATGGGAGTTACCTTGGCGCTTGTCGTTACAGGCGGCGCGGCTTTCGCGTTCTGGCGGGTTGCCGGGACCGGAGTTGGAAATGGGTCGACGGGTGTGATGGTGGCCGTGACGCTCACTCCCGGTGCGGTCACAGCCGATCTGTACCCGGGTGCGAGCGCGGCGGTGACGGCCACCGCATTCAACCCCAATGCCGCCCCGGTTCGCCTCACGGCGCTGGCCCTCGATACCTCTCAGGGTACGAACGGTTTCTCCGTGGACGGGGCTCATCTATCGTGCCCGACATCGTCGTTCACTTTCAGTACCCAGACCAACTCTGGCAACGGGTGGGATCTGCCTGCGAGCGGGTCGCTGGAAATCTCGCTCCCCGGAGCTCTCAGCTTGGCAACGAGCGCCTCGAACGCGTGCCAAGGCGTCATCGTCACCGTCTTCGTGCAGGCCACGTGATGACCCGTACCCAGCGGATCCGCTGCCGGATGGCGGTAATCGCCGGCACGATGATCTTGGTGCTCATTAGTGCGGTTGTGTCTGTGCCGGCCTACGCATTCTGGAGTGTTTCCACAGTCTCGCCGAGTTCGGGTGCGGCCAGCGCTGCCTCGGTGAACCCGGGATCTGCGCCGACCCTGACCGTGACAAAGAACAACATCCGTGTGTCGTGGGCTGCGACGACGCTATCGAATGGTGTCGGCGTTAGCGGATACATTGTCACCAGATATAGCGCAGAAAATATAGCGCAAGTCTCCCTCACGGGGTGCTCCGGTGTCATCGCTTCGATCAGTTGCCTCGAATCGAACGTCCCGGATGGTCTGTGGACCTACACAGTCACCCCCAAGTTCGCCACTAACTGGATCGGGGCCCCGAGCGCGGGGAGTGCCTCAGTGCGCTCCGATGCCACGGCGCCGATTAATTCGGTTTCTCTCACCGATAAATCCGGTGGCGGCTCGTTCTTGACCGGGTCGACGCTGTATTTTCGCGGGGCCATCGCCGGGGCGTTTCGGTTGACAAACACCCTGACAGACGTGGGTGGCTCGGGACCTGCCTCGAGCTCGACTGCAAGTCTCGGCAGTGCAGCAGACTGGACTCATGCTCCGTCGGCGGTGTCGACACCGGCCGGGGGACCGTTCGTGTCGAACAGCTTCAGCTGGATTGCCGGCGCCGTCACCGAGCCCACCATCGCCATCAACGGGCTCGACAACGCCGGCAATTCGGCAGCGGCACCGGTCATCCAGCTCCGGCTTGATAACACGGGGCCGACCGGCGGGGCGATCAGCTACGCCGGCAGTTACACCACCGCGAGCAGTGTCTTCGCCACCGTGCAGGCCGTCGCCGATGCCGGAGCGGGCACCACTCCGGGGGGCACACGCACCCTGCAAAGAGCCACCGCACTCTTATCAGGCAACGCGTGTGGATCCTTCTCGGCGTTCGCGGACCACGTGACAAATCCTGCTGTGGCACCGGCGACGCAGGCGCTGACCGTTGTCCCCGGCACCTGCTACAAGTATCAGTATGTTGTTACCGACAATGTCGGTAATCAGACCACCACCACAAGCCCAAACGTCGTTAGGGCCCGCAACTATCAGACCATTGTCGGCGCCACCCCCGGCATCCAGAGTCACTGGCGCCTTGCCGACACTGGTACGGTCGCCGATGACATCGGTCCGGCCAATAACGACGGCACCTACTTCGGCGCCCCCACCCTGAGCCAGTCAGGCGCTATCGTAGGGGATCTGAACACCGCTGTCGTCTTCGACGGCATCAACGATTACGCCAGCGTACCCAGACAGATCTCCACCGACTTCTCGATCGAGTTCTGGTTCAAGGCGAACCCGCAGAGCAACGGTAGAAACACTCCAAAATTCTGGTACGACGGCGCCGGCCTCGTCGACGCCGATGTCTCGGGAGTCGCAGGAGACTTTGGGGTGTCACTCACGAAGCAGGGTAATGTGGCCGCCGGCACAGGAAACCCAGACGTCACCGTGCTCTCAAATAAAGTCGTCGATGATAATGCTTGGCACCACGTCGTGATGACTCGTACTCAGTCCACAGGAATCGTTCAACTCTTCGTCGACGGCACCTTCGAAGGCAGCGTCACCGGTGGGACACAGGCCTTGACTGGGCCGGTGAGTATCGACTTTGGCCGGACTCAGGCGACACGGAATTACTTCGCTGGGTCATTGGATGAAATCGCGATCTACACGAGCGTGTTATCTGCTGCCACAGTGAGAGACCACAACTTCTCGGGGCGCTGACGCACACACCGGCCTTCACCTCGTTTGGTGCGCCGATCTAAAAAGAGACAGCTCAATTGAGCGGACCCCTGCAAGTACCCGACTGACCCGTGTGACAGCGCAGCCGCATGCTCGGGTTTCGCAGCGATCCTGCGTAGCCTTCTCACCGACTCACAACCCAAGCCCTCCGAGGCCGGAACTCTGAATATTCGCTTTTGCGGCGTCCTTGGGCGCTGAGGACGGCGGTCCTGGAGTCTCTGCTAGGAGGTGGCTTGGTCTGGAAAGATGTTTGGCATGTCAGGCCTGCGTCAGAAGAGTCCTGAGTCGCTGCCTGGGCCGCCCCAGATTCGAATGAACCATGGAATGGCAGACGACCTGGTGCGGGAGCTTGCTCCCGTGCTGCCAGAGGCCAGCGTTGACATCAATGACCTCACCGATAGTGATGCTCTCAACCAGGCGCTTCACAAGGCGGTCGAACGGCGCAACATAGAATTATTTACCCTGGTTGGTACCCGGCGCGACCAAGCGATCGCCCTGCTGATGTTGGTCCTGACCGCTATCGCAAGCGGTGGCACCAAGCGTGTAGGGATTTTCCTCGACACGGCACAGCCAGAAGTGCCAGACGATTCATCTCCGGAGGTCTCCAGCTGTATCGGGCTCGCATGGGGTCTACTTGATAGTTGGCTTACCGGTCACGACTCGAAAGCTCCGGTGACGCTGGCCCGGGTCACCCACCTGCCCGCCGAGCATTGGTTCGGGCAGCGCGCTGCGGTCAACGTGCTCGCCCTTGCCCGCAAGGCTCGCGCGTTTCAGTCTCTGGGGTTTCTGATCACCAGGCAGGGACGACCTCAGTTTCTTGCCGGCGTGTCCCTTGTGTTGGCTGCTGCCGGCCTGGCGTGGTCTCGTACCGAAGGCACAGAAGCAAGCAAACTACTTCTCACCGTTATCCGCTAACTCACCGAAGATTCCGCTGCCGGGTACGCTGGCGGCTTTGCATTGTCAGCGCGGTTGCCGCCACTCGTCCATCTGCAGACAAATGAGCACCACCGTCTTTCGGTGGAAGTCACAAGCAGTCAACACGGTGGTGGAGGGGAGATCGTTCCTGTCAAAGGAACCTTTGTTGAGATGCAGGTTGTGACCCTGTGCGGTGGCCTCGCTGGGCGGAGCAGCAGCGTCAGGTTGCTCAGCCCACTACCCATCTAAGGGGCTACGGTGGGAGGTCACTCTAGGGTTCACGGCGTTCACCTTTGAGGCGGGACTGGCAGCTAGTGCGGTGTTGAGGTGCGGTCATCCCGGGCCTGCTCGCTGACAGGCGTGGTGGGTCAGGGCATCATCCGGTCTGCGGTTCGCAGCGAGAGCGCCATCTGAGCAAGGCACGGGTTCGCGCTGAGCGAACTGGGGAACGTGGAATTGTCGCAGATCCAAAGGTTGGGGATGTCGTGGCTGCGACCGTCGGCGTCGACGACACCGTTACTTGGGTCGGCGCTCATCCGGCAGGTGCCGAGGGTGTGGGCGGTGCGGGCGAGTATCCTCGTGTTGAGTGCACCCGCCGCTTCCAGAATTCGGGTCATCGTTGTAGTCGCGTGCTGGTTGATCGCCTGCTCGTTCGGGCCGTGGGTGTAGGTGACGACCGCGCGGGGGATGCCCCATTCGTCCACCTCGTCGGCCAGTATGAGTTTGTTGTTCTCGGCGGGGAGGCATTCGCTATTTATGCCGATGCCGGCCATGTAGCGCGACGCGTCGAGCGCGTCGATGACGTCGGTGCCCCAGAGCCCGGCACCGCGCACGAGGGAGGTTGCGTAGGCAAGCGGCATCACGCCGAGGCTTTGCAGGAGGTATCCGCCCGCGAAGTCGACCCCGTCGGGGCGTACGAAGTCTTCGCTGATGAGTGCCGAGGGGTATCCGCGGTAGCCACGAATCTGCTCGTCAAAGCGGCCCCACACCTGCACTGCGCCGTGGGTGAGGAAGTTGCGCCCAACCAGACCGCTTGAATTGGCGAGGCCGGTGTTCAAAAGTAGGCGCGGGGTCTCAATGCCCCCGCCGGCGAGCACGAGGGTCGCGCATCGCTGCCGACGTTCCTGACCGTTATGGCGGTACACGACGGCCGAGATTCGGCCGAGCGCGTCGCGATCGATACCGTGCACCATGGAGTCGGGCCGGATCTCCGCCCCGGCGGCAACGGCGGAGGGGAGATAGGTGTTCGCGGTGGTTGCTTTAGTGCCGTAGCGTTCGCCCTGGTGGATGGTGCCGAGGTTTTGGCTGGCGAGGCGGCGACCGTGGTGTGGCTGGTCGCGATCGCGGCTGAGGATGGCGGCTGGTGCGTCAGTGGCTTGGATGTCGAGGCGCGCGCAGCCGATCGCCATGATGTCGGCCGAGGCGTTTCGATCGACGGGCGGTTCGAGGTACTGCCGTTCCGGGTCCCACAGGTACGGAGTCGGGCCCGAGACGCCGATGGTGCGCTCGACGTCGACGATGTAGCGAATGAGCTCGGCATGGTCGACGGGCCAGTCTGCCCCGACCCCGAACTCGGTACGAAGGTGCAGGTCTCGGATGCCGGGGCGGGGTGTGAAGGCACCCCAGTGCAGCGTGCCACCGCCGAGTCCCCAGCCACTGTTGTTGGGGCCGAAGGCGGGCGGTGCGTCTCCGCCGCTGAGCCGCTCGGACATCCAGTTGATTCGGGGGGCTTCGACTTCGTCGTTGCTGAAGTCGTCAGGGTCAAGGTTTGGTCCAGCCTCGAGGGCGACGACCCGGAGGCCGCGTTCTGCCAGTCGCGCAAGGAGGGGGGCGCCGCCCGCGCCGGTTCCGACCACGACGACGTCGACAACGTCGTCCTGTGAGTACGTGCGCATGTCGTTGAGGTTCACGATGCGTTCTCCTTGCCAGCTTGGCCAGTGTTGTTAGTCGTGGCCGAATCGTCGTTATTCTCGTTGGGCTGTTTGGCTTGATCGGATATAAGGGTGCCGAGGTCCTCTGGCTCCCATGGGTCGCGCACGCCGGCGCCCAGGCTCACATACCCGGCGGGCGTAGCCCCCGGACCACTGGTTGCGAAACCGTCGTATCCGATGCGGGCGAGCGATGCGGGGTGGGCCAACCAGGTGCGCGTCAGATCATTGCGCACGTCGTCAAACCATTGGCGAAACACATCGCCGTTCCACGGGCCGGTGATGAAATCGCCGGCGATAATCTTTCGAATGAGTGCGTCCTGCAGCGCCACATTGTCGGCCCAGACGGATGCGATGGCGTCGAGGCCCAGCCGGTAGGCGGATGCGTCGCCTGGAAGCTCTGCGGGTCGCCAACCATCGCCACGGCCGGATGCGAGGTCGGCGTCGATGCGCGTAGCGAGGTCGATCTGGCGAGCCCCGGACTGCGGCACCAGCCGATCAGACAGCGCGCGAAGGGTCGCGAGCTGTCCCGGTGAGAGCACCCGCGGCGTGTAGTTCACGTCGTCCGCGATTGCGCGCCGCGCCAGCAGGGCGCGCGCCTCGGCGGCGGTGCGGTCGGAGGCTATAAGGCGACCCCACTCAGGCGCCACTGGTGGGGATGCTGAAACTATCAATTCCCAGAACCGAGCGATCTCGGCCGCGACCTCGTGGGCTTGCTCGTAGGGGAGCAGGTGCCCCGTCGCGGGGAGAGATACGAAGCGCGCCCGCGGATATACTGCGCCGAGGAGCCGCGGCTGCACCGATGCTCCCAAATCATCGTCATCTTCGCCTGCAATTACGACGACGGGTAGGTCTATCACGCCAACTGCGGCCGAAATGTTCTCACGACTGCCCTCGCTGAGCCACCGCTGCCAGGCGAGCGGTGACATCTGCCGAACTTGGGTGATAGCGTCCTGCTCCAAATCGGTGGGCAGCGATGTCGCCACGTTCTGCGCAACGAATTCGTGCGCGTCGACTTCCGAGAGCGGACCGTTGTCTGCCCACGAGAGCATGAGGGCACGCTTGTCGTCGTCCATGGGCTCGGGGGTTGGCGGGGATGGCGCGAGGAGTGCAGCGCCCGCCAAGCCGAAGACGGTCTCGTGTCCGCTCAGCACGCGTGCAGCCACGAGTGCTGCGACCTTGCCGCCCATGCTGTGGGCCGCGAGCAGCCATGGTCCGCCATCGGCTTCGACCTTGATTGTCGTGAGCGCAGCATCGGCTAGAGCGTGGACGGAGCCGTTCACAGCATTCGGGGCGTCCCCCTGCCCTGGCAGGTCGATGCCGACGACGCGGAATCGGTCGCTGAGAGCTTCTGCGAGTGGTGCGGCTGCTGCAGAGCCAAAGCCCAGACCGGGAAGAAAAAAAATGGTGCAGTCATGGTGGGTCACGGGGTGACCATGCCACCGTTGACGTTCAAGGTCTCGCCGGAGACGTAGCTCGATTCTGCGGAAGCGAGGAACACGTAGGCGGGGGCCAGCTCGGCTGGCTGCCCGGAACGTTGGTAAGGGCTTTCGTCGTCGAATGCTTTCATTTGCTCGTCTGAAACACCGTCCGACACCTGCAGGGCGGTCCAAACGGGGCCGGGTGCGACGACGTTGACTCGGATACCGCGAGGAACTAACTGCAGTGCAAGACCCTTCGAGAAGTTGTTGATCGCTGCTTTCGTCGCCGCGTAGTCCAAGCGATCCGGTGCGGGCTTGTAAGCCTCCAGCGACGCCGTGTTGATGATGCTGGCACCTGCTGGCAAATGGGCCAGAGCGGCCTTCGTGATCCAGAAGTTCGCGAACACGTTTGTGCGGAACGTCAGCTCGAACTGCTCGTCAGACAGGTCTTCGATGCGGTCAACGGCGACTTGTTTGCCGGCGTTATTGACCAGGATGTCGAGCCCACCGAGTACGCGCACGGTTTCGTCAACGATCTCGCGGCACCGGGCCGAGTCCGTGATGTCCGCGGCAATCGCGTGGCCTCTCGTACCTGCCTCCTCTATGAGGCCCAGGATGTGGTCAGCATCCTCCTGCTCGGCGGGCAGGTGCACGATGGCGACATCGGCCCCCTCACGCGCGAACGCGATCGCCACGGCGCCGCCGATACCGGAGTCACCGCCTGTGATGAGCGCCTTGCGTCCGGTGAGGCGCCCGCTGCCGCGGTAGGTTCTTTCGCCGAGGTCGGGGACCGGAGTCATCCGCGCTTGCACTCCGGGTTCAGGCTGATGCTGAACAGGCGGGTCAACGCGGCCGTACCGCTCAACAGGGTTTCCAAAACTGTACTGATCGCGAAACGTCATGCCCCCCATGATAGGCCGAAGGCTTCACCATCGACGTGACCGCGCGTCCCTCGTTGGCCCGGGTGCATATCGTCGCGGGGCGGCGCGGTGTCCCGGGGCGAGCAGTATTGTGCCGCGGGACCAGTTCATGGACGTCAGGGTTGGCCTCGTTGGTCAGCTCGAGAACCGGGCCGCATCTTTGCCCAAACTTCTCACGCACACCGACACGGACACGGACAGAAACGCGTCGAGACGGCGACCACCATCACCGAATCGTGAGCATGTCCACGCGGCCGCCGCGGAACACAACGCCTTCCGCTTCGAGCAGCGCTCGGGCTTCTCCGTCATGACAGGTTGCCGGCGTGCCGTCGGCGTAAACCACACGCCACCACGGCACATCCTCGTCAAGCAGTGCAACAGCCCGGCCCGCCTCCCGGGGGCTGATCCCCAGCTCCCGCCCAATCTCCCCATACGCCGCGACGTGACCCTTGGGAATCGCCACCACAATTGTTCGAACTTTCGCTACCAGATCCATGCTCATCCTTCTTCTGATTGGGGATAGGTGATTTGTCCGTCTCGCACGAGCGCGAACGCGGTGAGTTCCGCGCGTCGGGTCGACGAGACCGACATGATGTCGAACACCTCTACCCCGGCGACAATGAGTGCGTCTGTGATGAGCCGCCGGTGGCAACGCCACGGCACGGCCTCACTGCACATGATCGCCTGCACCGAATCATTGGCGACCCGCAGCAACTCAGCGAGTCCTGAGTGAAACTCATCGGTCATCATGTAGTCGGCGTAATCGCGGAATGCCTTGACCCGCCACGCACCGTTGGGAGTCGACACACCGGCAGGGGTATGCCGGCGACCGCCGAGATTCTTGACCCACCGGTAGGTGATATCCGCCGGTAACGCATCCGCAATCGCGTCATGGTTCCATTGCGGGAACTTCCGCGACGACGGAAACGACCGCACGTCAACTAGATCAGTCACCTCGTTCGCCTGCAGCATGGCAACCACCTCATCAAACTCGCGAGTGGAGTGGCCGATCGTGAACACCCGCTTCGGTGTAGGGCTCGTCGTCATCGCACCCGGATCATTTGATCTTCGTCAACGCATCCGCTTTATGCATTGCCACATGATCGGTTTTATCACTCTTGATTTCGTATTGCGGGTCATCTTCACTGCAATGACGCGTGTGTCCCTTAAACTGCAGATCTTTCGTGTGCTTCTGGGTGATTACGCCCTGAACGTGCCCGGCTTCGAAGTTCCATGTGACGTGGTCTCCGACTGAGAAACTCTTCATGATTGCGGCTCCATTCACCCTGCTGCTGCAGCTTCTCATCCTTTGGACTCTTGCCAGCTTATGCAGCTCCGCCGACTCGGACGGGTAAATATTTCTGAGCGGAGAATGGCCAGACCCCAGGACCGCAGCAATATAAGAGCGCTACGCTTTATTATGGCTGGTTTAAAGTGATGCGAGGTGGAGCCAATGTCGGGTGATGTTGCGGTTGATCCGATACGCCGCGAAGGTTATGTAGACCTTCGATCGTACGCTGCACTCGGTGACGGTCGCACCGTTGCCCTCGTCGGATTAGATGGTTCGATCGACTGGCTGCCCATCCCGAATCTTGACTCCACACCCGTGTTTGCACGCCTGTTGGATGACGCCAAAGGCGGTTCGATCGAGCTCGCGCCGGTGGCGGCGTTCGCGGTCACGCGCCGTTACCTGCCGCAGACCAACGTCTTGGAAACGACATACACGACTGCTTCCGGCATTGCACGTGTGACGGACGCCCTCGTCACGGGTCTCGCAGGACAATTGCCTTGGGTGGAACTCGCCCGTCGAATTGATGGCATTGAGGGCACCGTAGATTTCTGTTGGCGCATTACTGCGGGCACCTGCTTTGCGACGATTACCCCACGGGTGGAAATGACCACACATGGCAGGATCATCCGGGCCGGCGATCTCATGCTCGCCGTGGAAGGCAGCAACCACGGACCAGACAGAGGTGGCAGCATCCTCGCCGGCCATTTCACTGCAACAGTGAAATCGCATCATATGCTCGTCGTCGCCGGCACCAAGAATGAACCATTGCATCTGCCCATTCCGGATCTGACCGCGATCGGCCTCGCACGCACCGTTGACAATTGGAAGCACTGGTCTGACGACTTCAATTACGAGGGCCCCTGGGCAGACGCGGTGCAGCGCAGCGCTCTTGCGCTCAAACTACTGATCCACAGCCCGAGCGGCGCGATCGCCGCTGCCGCAACAACATCGTTGCCGGAAAACGTCAAGGGGGGGAAGAACTGGGATTACCGGTTCGCGTGGGTACGCGATGTGACGTATACGGTTCGTGCTCTGGTGCGCTTCGGCCTTCGCGAGGAAACCCACGAGGCCGTCGCCTGGCTCATCCAAGCCATCAGGATGAGTGACTCAAAACTCCACATCTTCTACCGCCTTGATGGTTCAGCGCCAGGCGCAGCAAAGACACAAGATCTGCCGGGCTGGCGTGGTACCGGACCCGTCATCGTCGGTAATGACGCGAGGACGCAACTTCAACTGGGGATCTTCGGTGACCTGGTCACTGCAATGGCGGATTACGTCGAAGCCGGCAACGTGCTCGATGCCCACACCCGCGTCATGCTTGCAGCAGTTGCCGACCATGTGTGTGAGGTATGGCACCAGCACGACTCTGGCACGTGGGAGCTGTTTGATCAACGCGACTATACGGCATCAAAAATGGGATGCTGGCAGGCACTTGACAGCGCCCTACGCCTCTGCAAACTCGGTCAGATCGCCGGCGATCCGGATCGTTGGCGAGTTGTTCGTGGCCAGATCACGGAGTGGGTGGCCGAGCATTGTTGGTCCGAAGCGAGGCAAAGCTATGTCACCTTCCCCGGAAGTGAGCAGCTCGACGCATCTGTTCTCCTGCACGCGACAAGTGGTTTTGACCGAGGCCCGCGCATGTCTGCAACCATTGACGCTATCCGGTCAGAGCTGGGCAGTGGCGCGTTGCTCTACCGTTACACCGGGATGGAAGCGGAGGAAGGAGCGTTCGTCGCATGCTCCTTCTGGATGGCATCCGCCCTCGCCTGTGTCGGCAGGCATGACGAGGCGGTCAAATTGATGGACGAACTCGTCGGTTTGGCGAACGACGTCGGGCTGTACTCCGAGATGATCGATCCGGCAGATCTCTCTTTTCTCGGCAACTTTCCGCAAGGGCTGAGCCATCTCGGGCTCATCAACGCGGCAATCACGATCGACGAGCTCGCGCCGCGGTGAACCTTCACCCGTCACAACCGAAGACATTTGGCGGCCACCCATTCATGTCCGTGTCCGTCTCCGATTAAAAGACAGAACCAGGAGGCGGATGCGCTTCACGCTGCTCTTCAGTGAGGTTTTCGCGGGCACTGGTGATGTACAGCGTCGATCGGTCGGCACCGCCGAACGCGGCAGATGTCACATTCGGGGTGGGCAAGTCGATGCTGAATATCTCGACGCCGGTGGAGCCGTAATGGATGACGCGCCCGGCACCGTAGATCGCACTCTAAAAATTACCGTCCCGCAAACACCAACTCAGTACCTACGACCCAGAACGAGGGGTATCACCTACCGGATGTGTAATCGCCGCGCTACCGCTACCAACAAGCGCTACTCGCCAGTGATTCGGCCATCGGCGGCACCGTAAAGCGACAACTGTTCGACGGAGACTTCTCTTCGTGCCTTGGGAAAGCTGAGACAACCAGGGTGAGATCAGCACCGTTGTTGTCTCAGCTTTCTATCGGCTCGCGTTTGGGTGCTCACTGTTCTCCCGCGGACTCCGCGGACTCGAGCATCTGCACGGCCTGATCGGTTGAGAGGACCATCCCTGCGATGTAGTTGAAGTTCGTCACAGCGGCCGCGTACCCGTCGCCGAGTTCAGGATGCTGTGCAGCGGCGGTGGCATCGGCCACGACGGCCACGTCAAATCCCTGTTCCAAAAGTTCACGCAAGTGACTTTCCACACACAAGTTGGCCGACATGCCAGCGAGGATGACTTTACTAATTCCGCGTTTGCGGAGCTGGAGCACAAGGTCATTCTGCTCTGGCCCGTATACCTTGTGCGGGCTGCACACGACTGTCTTTCCGTCTTCCAGGAAAGGCTTGAAGCGTTCCAGCCAGTCAGCGCCCGATCCCACAAACCCCGCAAGGTCCAGAGGACCTGGGCGATCGAACATACCAATTTCGTGCATCATCTTTTCCAAGGTTCCGCCGAATTCCCACAAGTGATCGTGCGGGAAGTAGTAGTGCGGAGAAACGAAGACCCCATATCCGGACGCTTTAGCGGCGACGAGCAATTGCTCGATGTGCTCAACGGTCTTGTTCTTCTCGACGCTCTGACCGACCAGAGCCCAGGTAACGCCGTCGGGGCTCAGGAAATCGTTCTGAGGATCGGTCAGCACGAGCGCGGTAGTGGATTTATCGAAAAGCATGGGTCTCTTCTTTCTTGTTTGACGAAAAACCTGGGGCGCTTCACTCACCGTTCGGCTGGGGACCCTTAAGTTGGTGTTTTTTCCGTTTCGCGCACCGACCCCAACTCAGCAACGGAGGAGCGTATAGCTCTGCGCCGCGCGGACAAATTTCGACCGCAGGCACCGCGAACTAAACGCGGCTCTACTGCACATAGGTGCTAGGGCGTGTCGGATCTCGTCTTGTTTTAGGAAGTCATCGACGTGCTGCTTCCGGAGCGATCCGCAACGAGCCCGACTCCGAGCAGAAGCACAGCGCTAGCCAAGTGCAGGAAGTGATCCCCGGTGTTCAGAGCCAAAATGTTGAGGGACGAGTCCGCAATGAAGAACCCGACGATCCCGAGAATCAGGTAGGCCGTGCCAACGGTACTGTTCACGGCTTTCGCCCCTGACACGCTTGAAAGTCCACCGATCAGCAGGGCCGCCCCGATGAGTAGATGAACGATGTTGTGCAGTGGGTTGACCTCGAAGATTCCGAGGAGATAACCACCCTCAGTCGCGATGAACCCGACGCCAGCAGTGACGACAAAGCCGAGCAGGCCGACCAGGAGATACACGGCCCCGAATATTGTTGCGACCAACCTGTTGGGAGATCTAGTCATTGTGGTGTCCCCTTATCGATTCTACGATTCACACATGCTTCGATGGCTGCTCGAAGTTCCCGATCTCTCGGATCGATTTTGAATAAAAGCACGTTTCTGTGCGAACTCCAAACAGCCCAACCGTAACAGCACCGAGGTTTTTTCGAAAGGCGCCACGTTGACTCATAAGAAACCTCTGGGACCTTCTGCGTTCGTCAAGTTCTTGAGTCAGTCTGGTGTGTTTTCTTATACCGCAGCCAGTTGGCGGCGGTCTTGGTGAGCGGCGAGAGCGGTGGTCATGCGTTCAATTCTTCCTTGGCCGCGGCGAGGAGCGAGTTGATGGCGTCGGCAATGTCCTGTGGATGGTCTTCGGGCGTGAAATGCTTGCCGCCGGGTATCCGGAGCAGGGTCGCTCCGAGGTCAGCTGCGAGCCGCTCTCCGTAAGCGATTCTTTGGAACGAATCGGCTTCACCCCACACCACCCGTGCGGGCAGGTTCAAGTCCACCAATCGGTCCGCGATGTCTAGGGTGTCCTGGACATCAAGTGCTTCGACCTGTCGCATCATGCTCCGCGCCGCGCCCTGGGACACATACGGTCCCCAGTGTTCGGCGAGGGATTCCAAGGCAACATTTCGGTTGTCGTGGCCGCGGTAGATTAGCTGGACGAATATCGGATACATCACAACCTGAGGCGTAAACGTCAATCCCGGCGCCACGCGCTGCATCGCTTTTACACTGGGGATGGGCCACGAATCGTAGGACACCGAATTGGTGAGGACGAGCCCCGAAAATCGCTCAGTTGCACGCACCGCAGCGATTTGCGCTATTCCTCCTCCAAGATCATGCCCGACGAGGATCGGTGGTTCAGCCAGGTCAAGGGAATCAATCCAATCCAGGAGATATCCGGCCTGGGCTGAGAGGCTGAGATCAGTGTCTTTTCCGTCAGGGATGCTGGATCCGTAGCCCGGCATTTCCCACGCCAGTGTCCTGCCCTGAACCAGTGGCATGACGTGTCGCCAGAGCTTTGGCGAGGTGGGTATCCCGTGCACGAGAATAACGGGGCTGCCCGTGCCGTGCTCCAACCAGCGCGCAGCCATACCGTTTACGGTCGTCGATCGTGTTTCCAAGGGTTTCTCCGTTCACCCCGCCGAGCGTGGGTTGTCAAGGACGGCGCCAGAACCTGCCCATGAGCCTACTCGGGTTCACAGGCGCTAAGACGAGCAGGTCCCAGCGCACGCCGGCCCCCAGGGCCTCATCTGGGTGTTCTAACTGCATGCGCTGAAGGCCGCAGCCATTGAAACGTGACGGGAGCACAGGCATGTGGTGTGGGGGCGGCGCCGCGAACAGCATGCACCTCACTCTTAGAAAATCGAACCAGTTCGTGAACGGAGCTTTTAGAGTCCTGGGGCTGCCGGTAGGTCGAGGTCGGTCTCGACGAGGTGGTTGAAGTAGTTGGTGAAAAGGTTGAGTGCGATATGGGCCGAGAGCTCGGTGAGTTCAGCATCGGTCCATCCGGCGTCGAGGGCGGTCTGCCACGCGTCGTCTTTCACTGCGCCCTTGTTGGCGGTGCTTTGGCGCGCCAAGTCCAGCAGGGCGGCGAGCTTGGCCTCGAAGTCGACGGTGCCCTCGCGGATGGCAATGGTTTGATCTTCACTCAGTCCCGCGGCTTTCGCGCTTATGGTGTGGGCGGACTGGCAGTAGGTGCACTCGTCGACGTTGCCGACGACGAGGGCGATTGCTTCTCGGGTGCGGCTGTCGAATGTCCCGTAATCGCCAATGACTTGTTGGAAGGCGATGTACGTGTGCAGGACAACGGGGGAGTGGGCCATTGCCCCGTGGATGTTGAGGACTTTCCCGAATTGTTGGGCGAGTGCACCGAGTTCTGGGCGGACGGCCTCGGGTGCGGTGTCGGTGGTGTGCACGGTGATGCGGGTCATGGTTTTCCTTCTCTGTTGGGGTTGGGGGTCGGGGTCCGCGCAGCAAATCATAGTGAGTTCGAGAAGTCCAACGCGTCTGGCTGAGGGTGTCAAATTGTTTGTGTAAGTGGCATCCCGCTTCCTCGGTACGTGGACTGCTCCGTCCGAGTTGTGTGCGGGAAAGAACCGCGGTTGCATCTACAACAATGCCGTGTAGGACGGGGTGCCGTCACCTGGCACGCACGAAGACGCAAAACCGAAGTGTGTGATCGGTTCTGCGCCGCGGGGTTGATCAGATGTCGCTGGCGGTCTGAAACTGTGAGATTTTCGGAGCGTCGTCAAGGAGTGACCCTAACTCGGTCAGCTCAGCCGAACCTGCCCCGGCGCGCCATTCACGGTAGGCCGCATCTACTTCAGCTGACGCCCAACGTTCCAGGAGGATCACGTGTGCAGCATCGTCAGTATCGATGAGCACGTCAACGCCCAGGCAGCCCTCGAATACCCGGGTCTGGTCGAGGATCTTTCTCAGCATTGCCGGTGCGGCCGCAACTGCTTCTGGCTTGAGTTGAAGGTCGAGAATTACAGTGAGGGTCATGGGGGCTCCGAACTAGGTGAGTGGCGACAGGGGCGTTTAGAAGCTGAGAATCTGGTAGCCCTCGATCACGAGGTTTCGGACGCTCGCTTCGCCCTTGTACTCAGTGAGTAGGTTCCAGCCGCCCGCAGCGATTTCGTCGGAGACCCCGTGGGAGGTGACGCAGAACCCGCACGCACCGCGGATGTTGTCCTTGAGCGCTACGGCGAGGGGATTCATCTTGTGGCTGGGCGCGGTGATCGCGGCCAACGTTTCAACGCCGGAGCCGTCGAAGACGACGATGACATCATCGCCTGCTTGCTTGAATTCGAGGGCAGTCTTGAGGCCGCGGTAGACGCGTGAGGCGTCGGAGGTGATCGGCTCATAGATAACGACGGCAATTTTCAAATCTGGCATGGTGTGCCTCTCTTTCTAGGTAGACCTATCTGGTCACTACCGACTATACCGATCTGTCTGGTAAAATCCAATTATGAACTCCACGTTTGCACCGCCGGCGCCGAGCGCGCGGGTGCGCCTGCTCGCATCTGCTAGTCGTCTTTTCCACAAACATGGCATCAACGCCACGGGAATTGATCTCGTCGTTCGTGACGCGGGGGTGGCGAAGGCGAGCCTGTACAACAACTTCGCCGGCAAGGAGGCGCTCGTGGTGGCGTACCTGGAGGAAGAACTCAACGGATGGGTCGATCACGCCCGAACGCTGGACGATCCCCGGTGGTCGCCGCGGGAAAGGGTTGCTGCCCTCTTCGAAGCGCTCGCGCTCTCTGTCGAATCGCACACCTTCTACGGCTGTCCCTTCACCAACGCGGTGATCGAACTTCCGGAATGTGTATCGGTGCGGCAGGTCGCCGACCGTTACCGCGACGCGGTTCGCACGCATCTTTCCGAACTCGTTCAGGAGGACACCGGCACGAGCGCCGTTTCCCGCCTCGTTCTTCTCTATGACGGCGCCATCACTGCCGCGAAGGTCGCCCATGACGCTGGACTGGTTCGCGAAGCCAGCGCCATGGCGCAGGAACTCGTTTAGACCGTTCACCGATAGCAGACGAACTGATGAAGTTCACAGACGCGTTGCGGGCGTTCGAGCTGACGACGCGGCCGATTTACCCGGACTCGCGGGCCGCGCTGGACAAACGCTGGGACGAACTATCCCCGCACGCCAAGACCGACAACCAGCTTCTCGGCCGGTCCGCGATCGGCTGTGAGGGCACGCATGGGGTGTTCCCGAAGTGTGACTTGACGTGTTCGCCGTGTTAACACGCCGCCGATGCCAACAAGGTGCGTATCGACGGCACTCACGCCGTCGACGGCGTGACCGAGCAGATGGAGTATATCTGCGCCGTATTCGAGGGCCACGCGCTCACGCGCAGCTCATCGGCGGGGGAAGTCGCCTTCTATTTTCGTACTAGAGGACGACTGCACGGAATATCAATAGTCACGTGCATTGACCATGAGGATGCCCAGTGGGGCAACTCGACGACTTCACTCCCATCGGGAAATCAAGCCGGGCGCTGCTCTTTCTTGCTGAACGGGCTTGCTGGTCGCTTCTGGGCAATGCCGTCGACGGTGATGTCGACGAGTTCATTGTAGAAGGCGAGTCGGTTCCTGATCTCTCCGACGGCCGCAAACGGGCTTGAATAACTCCAGACCGCCCCGGTGAGGTCCACTTGTCCGGCCACGTCCCAATATCGATCCGCGGTTCCCTTGTACGGACACACACTTGTGATCGCTGCGGGCACGAGAACGTCAGTATTGACGTCGCCCGCCGGGAAGTAATACCGGGTCGGAAGGTCAGTCTCGAAGAGCACGACCGGGTTGCGGGTGTCGGCGAGCACGACGCCGTTGGCGGAGGCGGTCACGTGCCGACTGCTCGGGAGCGCATCAACGCGATGGAACGGATCTCGGGGGTGTCCAAATACTTGGACGTCCTCCTCAAGCCACCGGTCGATGGTTCCGGGCTGCCAGCTCAGAGCGACGCGATCTTCGAGACCGGTCAGCACCCACGCCGCGTGCGGGATGAGCCGCTCTCCGACCACGATGTCGAACCACCTCGACACCTCACTCTTCGGGCCGAAGAAGTCGAAGCAGTGGCGCTCTTGTGGTGGCAGAGTTTCAGACAGAAACTCCATGCGCACACTCTCAGGCGAAAATGCGTAACCCGGGATCGGAGAACCAGCCTCCCAAAACAGCAGCGGGTCCCGGCTGTCCGCGATTATCGTATCGCCAACGACCGCGCGCACCCAACGGTGGCTTTGATATGTTCGCATTGCACTCTCCCTGATTCGTTATCGATGTTGGAGTAAGTCGGCTTATAACAGCTTGGCTGTGGCCAGCCAGTCTTTGGCAGCCTCTGCTGGGTCGGTCTTTGAGTCACCGGAGACTCGAGTGTTCAGTTCAAGTAGATCCTGAGTGGTCAGGGTAGCCGAAACCGTGTTCAGGACCTCGGTAAGCTTGCTGCTGTTCTTGCTTGCGGACACCAGGGGGATGACCTGCTGGGCCGCAATGAGATCTTTAGGGTCCTCGAGCGTGACTAGCTTGTTCGCCAGGATCGACGGTGTCGTGGTGTAAATGTCCGCCACTTGGATCGTGTTATCGAGCAGTGCCTTCAAGGTTGCTGGGCCACCATTATCGGAGATCGCCGTGAATTTGATGTCGGTGATCCCATAAACTTTCTCGAATCCGGCCAGGCCTTGGGGACGGGTCAGGAACTCCGGACTGGAGCCCAGAGCAAAGGTACCCACGTTTTTCAGGTCAGCGATGGATTTGAGTTGATTCTTGGCCGCGTATTCGGCCGTGACGACGAACGAGTCCTTATCTTCCGCCATCGAGGGGTCAAGCACCTCAAGACCAGTCGGCAGGGCCGCCTGTAGCGCGGTGAGCACATCGCTTGCCGTGTTTGCGGTGGCATCCCTCTCGAAGTGGGTTAGCAGGTTGCCGCTGTAGTCGGGGATGAGATCGATCTCCCCGGCCTGGAGCGCGGGAACGTACGCTTCGCGGGCACCGATGTTGAGTTTGTACTCAACAGTGAAGCCATTTGCTTCCAGTGCCTGTCCGTAAATGTTCGCGAGGATCACGTTCTCCGAAAATGCGGCAGAACCGACGGTGACCGTCGTCTCGTCGGCGGACGTGGAGGCGGCGCCGTTGCTCAGCGGGTCGCCTGACGAGCACGCGCTCAGAGCAAGTGCGGCGCCGACGATGAGTACTTGGGCAGCGACCTTGGCAGCAACCCGGCCCTTCTTGGGTGCGATCATTGATAGCTTCCTTCCTGGATGGGTTTCCCCAACTGCGCGATCGGACGAGGTGGCCGAACGTGGGACTTTCTCTTACTGTGAACCGTTCCACCAGATACCCCTGGTAGGACGGAAAACCTTTGGATCAGCGCGAACAGGGCGTCGACGATGAGCGCCAGCGCTGTTACGAGGATCGAGCCGGCGACCATCTGGATGTAGTCGTGCGAGGCGAGGCCATCGATGAGGTAGCGACCGAGACCACCGCCAGAGAAATAGGCAGCGACCGTGGCTGTGGAAATGACCTGGAGTGCGCTTGCTCGGATGCCACCGAGGATGAGCGGCAACGCCAGCGGCAGCTCGACCATGAGCAGGACCTGCCACTCGGTCATCCCGACTGCTCTGGCCGCGTACACCGTTTCCCGATCGACGGACTCCAAGCCCGAATAAGCGCCAGCGAGCAAAGGCGGGATCGCAAGGATGGCGAGCACAACCACCGTCGGCAGGTCACCAATTCCGAGCAAGAGAATGAACAACGAGAGCAATCCGAGGGTAGGCAGAGCCCGCGTGGCATTGGCCATGGCGATGCCAACCGATCTCCCCCGACCGGTATGCCCAATCGCAAGACCTATTGGTAGCGCGATGATCGCAGCAAGAAGAAGCGCCTCCGCGCCGTATGCGAGGTGCTCGGCGAGCCGGACGGCAATGGAGGGACTGCCAGGAACGCTCGTCCACTTCGCGGGATCAAATATCCAGGCAAAGCCTTGCAGGAGGAGATTCAACGGGGCACCGCCTGGGGCTGGCTGGCTGCGAGCCGACGAGTACGAGAGGGGGTAAGCCGGCGGTTCCAGGGCATCGTGAGGCGGCCGAGAAGCACCAGCACTGCATCGAAAACGATCGCCAGCAGCAGCACGGTCACAATGCCCGTGATGATCTCCGCGAGAAAGAACCGTTGAAACCCATCGAGAAAGAGGTTGCCGAGGGTGGACACCCCGATCACCGAGCCGACAGTTACGATGCTCACCGTGCTGACGGAGACCACCCTTATTCCCGCGAGCAGCACGGGACCCGCGAGCGGCAGATCGACGGCGAGAAAGCGCTGGAGAGGCGAAAATCCCACCGCTGTTGCTGAGTCCTGCACCTCGGCGGGCACGGAAGCGAATGCGTCTGCGGCGGAACGGACCATGAGCGCCACGGCGTAGATCGATAGGGCGACGACCACATTAGTCGGGTCGAGGATCCCGGTGCCCAGGACCCCCGGGAGGATGATGAACAGAGCGAGCGAGGGGATCGTGTAGAGGACGCCACTGACCAACAACAGAATCGACCGAGTGAGCTGGTAGTGGCTTGCGAGCCAGCCGAGCGGAACCGAGAGTATGACGCCCACCACTACCGGGATGACGCTCAGCACAACGTGGCTGAGAGTGAGAGCCCAGATCTGGTCAAAGTTGCCCCATACCCAGGCCATCAGGCGTCGCCGGCCTGATCCGTCTTGTTGGAAATGCTGCGAGACTTCGGACCTTGCCCCGCTGGCTGTATGCCACCTTGCGGTGGCAAGGTGTCCGTCGACAAGATGCCCGCGGGGTGCCCGTTGCCGTCGACGAGCAAAAATTCACCTTCCTGCGCGGGAGTGCCAGAAATCGTCAGGCGGCGCTTGCCGCGCTCTGTCCCGATGAACTTGGCGACGAATTCGCTCGCCGGGTTGGCCAGAATCTCGGCCGGGCTTCCCTGTTGGGCAACGATGCCGCCCGTGCGGAAGATCACCACGTGATCGCCGAGCAGAAAGGCCTCGTCGATATCGTGCGTTACGAAGACGATCGTCTTGTCGAGTTCGTGTTGCAGACGAAGAAGCTCCGTTTGTAATTCTGCGCGAACGAGCGGGTCGACAGCTCCGAACGGCTCGTCCATCAGGAGAATGTTGGGATCCACAGCGAGGGCGCGCGCAACGCCCACCCGCTGCTGCTGCCCGCCGGAGAGCTGGGACGGGTAGCGGGAGGCCAACGAGTCATCAAGACCGACTGTGCGCAACAACTCGAGCGCGTCGGCTCTCGCCCTCTTTTTGGGAACTCCCCGCAGATAGGGAACCGTGGCGACATTGTCGATGACCTTGCGGTGCGGCAGCAAGCCCGACTGCTGCATGACGTAACCGATGCTGCGACGAAGCTTCACGGCATCTCCGGTTGCGACATCGTCGCCATCGATGAGCACCTGCCCCGAACTCGGCTCGACCATCCGATTGATCATGCGCAACATGGTCGTCTTCCCACAGCCCGACGATCCAACGAAAACCGTGAACTGGCGAGAAGGAATAACGAGGCTGAAACTGTCAACCGCAAGGGTCCCGCCGGGGAACTGCTTCGAAACTGCGCGGAACTCGATCATAAATTCGGCTCATTCCTCGTCTTCAACACGAATCGACACTCGCCACCCTCGCCAAAGTCGAACACTATTCACAGCACCATTTATTTCCAGATTGGTGCCTTTTCAGACTTATCCGGGTTACGTGCTGCTCACGACTGAGGCCCGCCTGTGCTGGTGGGTGCAGACTCACCTTATACGTGGGCGTTGGTTGACCGGGTTGCAGAACCCGAAAGCGTTACGTCCCTGACGTTTGGCCAGCCGACTGTATTCCTCGGATTGGGTGTTGGAGTACCCGGTGTGATGGCTGCCGCGATTGCGGGCACCACTTTCTGTGCGTGACGGAAGGTGGTGGTCAGGAGAATTGGGTGTGCAGGAGCGTGCACCGCATGCCGAATTCGATTGTCATTTCCGGAGGCCAGGTATTCGCGTCCCAGTTCAGGCTGAATTCTTCGATGAAGGCCTCGAACAGTGCCGTCTGCGCGATCAGGTATGCTTCCCGATTCATAGCGTCCTCATCTCGTACCAACTGGAATCACGCATGATCTGTTCTTTGCACCGTAGCGTCTGAGATCGCGCCGATGCAATCGGCGGGTGTGCTGCTATAACTGCACGGTGTTGTTGATCACCTTTTCGGCGCTGTCATGTATGGATTCGTTGTGGGCGCGTGCGTAGGTGCGCAGACGGTTGAAGGCATCGTTTATGGTGAGTTGGTTGCGCTGGGCGATGACGCCTTTAGCCTGCTCAATGAGAACCCGACTATTGAGCGCCCGTTGCAACTGCTCGTTCACGGCCGTGTTGTCGCGCACGCTGCGCTTGTGCAGGATGCTGATGGTTGCGACATCTGCGAGGGCTTGACCGATTGCCGCGTCCTCCAGTGTGAGAGTGCCGGTGGTGGTGCGGAAGAGGTTGAGTGCACCGATGGTGTTGGGGCGTAAGCGCATGGGAATAGCGTGCACGGATCGGAAACCTTGCGAGAGAGCGGCGGTCTGAAAATCCGGATACTGAGCGCTTTCAGCAGAGGCAATATCGTCGATCGTTACCACCGTGCCGGTGCGGTAGGCGTCAACACACGGGCCCACCCCGGCTTGGCTCTGCAGTATCTCCACGAGTTGGCTTTCTTCGTTTGTGGAAGCGAGAACCTGCAGGACGCCGTTTTGGTCGGCCAGGAGCAGTCCGGCAGCGTCGACGTCGAGCAGCAGAACGGACTGCTCCACCAGGATGTGCAAAACATCTACAACGTCATACTCGCCTACCAGGGCGGCAGCCAGTTTGACGAAGGCGTCAGTGACTAGCGCTGTGCGACTTATCGCGTTCATCCCCGAATCGTAGAACCAAACACATGTCCGAGTAATACTCATTCGCTGTGAAAACCAGAACTGGGGTAACTGGATCTTCGACGCCCTCAGCGAGGTCCCGAACGTAACAATGAGAGGCATCTCGTAGGTGACGGACATTGGATGAAGTCGCGCTCAGTTCCTGACACCTCGCGAGATGGGTGCACGCAAAAAGTTTCCCCAAAACACTGACTGATGCAGACTGTAAGGACAGGAGTTGGGTCCGGCTTTGGTCGTAGTGGGCTCATTCTCGAACGGCGTCAGCGATGAAATGTGTGGAGAGATCATGAGTAAATATGCAGTCACGAACCTCGCCACCGGGGCTAGCGGACCGAGCTTTGCTTTGGCAACGGATGCTGAGGTGACCGAGGCCATCGGGGCGGCAGATCGCGCTCATAGTGAGTTTTCTCGCCGCACGTCGGTGGCCGAACGCGCCGCTCTTATGCAGCGTGTTGCGGACCTGCACTCTGAGCGCCGGGAGCACCTGGCCGACCTGATCGTGGGTGAGATGGGTAAGCCCCGTGAGGTGGCCCTCGGCGAGGTTGACTTCTCTGCGGACATCTACGGGTATTACGCCACCCACGGCGGGGCTTTTCTTGCTGACGAGCCGATCGAGCTGCTCGGCGGTGAGGGCTCGGCGTTCATGCGCAACGCCTCGTTGGGTGTGCTCCTGGGCATCATGCCGTGGAACTTTCCGTACTACCAGGTTGCCCGCTTCGCCGGTCCGAACCTGGTGCTCGGCAATACGATTCTGCTCAAGCACGCCTCGCAGTGCCCCGAATCGTCCGCCGCTATTGAGCAGATTTTTGCGGATGCCGGCTTCCCCGCGGGCGCCTACGGCAACCTTTATGCGTCGAGCGATCAGATCGCGGACATCATCGCGGATCCCCGGGTGTGTGGTGTGTCGTTGACCGGTTCGGAGGGTGCGGGGGCGGCGGTCGCCGAGATCGCCGGCCGCAACCTCAAGAAGGTCGTGCTTGAACTGGGCGGATCAGACCCGTTCATTGTGCTCAGTACCGATAACCTCGAAGAAGCCGTCGATGCGGCCGTCGCCGCTCGCGTTATCAACTCCGGCCAGGCCTGCAACGCAGCCAAGCGCTTCATCGTGATCGATGCCCTGTTCGACGCGTTCGTGGAACTGTTCACAGCGAAGATCGGCGGCATCGTGCCGGCAGACCCGACGTCGTCGGAGACGACAATGGGCCCGCTCTCGTCGCTCGATGCTGCTGAGAAACTTGAGGAGCAGCTCCAGCGCGCCGAGGCCCAGGGGGCGACCGTTGTTCTGCGCGGGCGCCGCGACGGCGCCTTCTTCTCCCCGTCGGTGCTCACCGAGGTCTCCCCGCAGAGTGACGCCTACCGGGAAGAGTTCTTCGGTCCTGTGGCGGCCATCTACCGCGTAGAGAGTGAGGCCGAGGCGGTTCAGGTGGCCAACGACACTCCGTATGGCCTGAGTTCTTACCTTTTCACGACGGATGCGGAGCAGGCACTGCGCGTGGCTGATTTGATTGAGGCTGGGATGGTCTTCATCAACGGTTCGCTCCCGGATAGCGCGGAGCTTCCCTTTGGCGGCGTGAAAAGGTCCGGCTTCGGCCGCGAGCTGGGTCGGTTCGGCATCGCGGAGTTCGCCAACAAGAAACTCATCCGCATCCTGAAGTAACGCGGGTGCGCCCACCGGCTACGTCAGAATGCGGCCTCCGTCACTGGGAACGCGGAGTCTGCGGTTCTGGTACACCTGCTGCTGCTGTCTGTCGGCTCAGGTTCTCGCACGCGAGAGTCGCTCGAGCAGCCCGGCGACACAGGGCCCGTTCCTGGCGCCATGAAATCCACTGGAGTGTCTGCCGCCTCGTCCTCCGGGTCGGCCTGGTCGGTCACACGGATTTGCGGCCGGACATGGTGCGTACGAGCCACCCAATGATCGCGATGGCTAAGAGGATGGCGCCAATCCAGAGGAGGAATTGGAAAGCCTGAACAAAACCACCGACAAGAAGAAGGACAACGGCGATGATGGCGACGATGACGAAAAGATTCATGTGATGCTCCCTTGGTATGGCGAGAAACAGTGGCGTTACCGGGTTGTTGGGCAACAAGTGCTTCGCCTCTGAGTCAGCCAGAGAACTGTGCCGATGTCAAACTCCTGGGGTGCACTCTCCGCGACTAGGCATCAGTGGCAGGCGTTGGGGGCTGTTCGAGTCGGGAGTGCAGGGCTGCGAGGATGCGGGCGATATCCATGGCGATGGCGGTCGCGGCGCCCATTGACGTCGCTGGCGCCGGGTCTCGCCGTTGATCCAGTTCGGTCATGAGGGACGTAAGCGCGTCCGCCGCGGCGGAATACGCCGTCAGGTCCGTCTTTCCCGAATCCCAGTCGCGGAGCACTGCAGCCACCGCGTCAAGGGCCAGGCTCAGCGACGGGCGCAGCTCCGGTTTCAGCTCGACGTTGACCGGGGTGCCCCACACCGCCCCGGTCAGGACATAGGTGAGATCCCGCACGTGGAAGGTGACGGTTTCGAGGGCAGCTAGGTCGTCGTAGTCGGCGCTCACGTCTCGGTGGTGGATTCGAGCGCGCGGATTGGCTTTGCGGCTTTCGTCGGCATAGTGCAGCGCCGCCCGCACGTCGCGGGAGACACTGACGACGGTGTCATTGCGGGACGCCCAATCGTCGCGCTCCGGCGGCCAGCTCTCGGCCAGGGCTTCGGAGACTTCGGACAGATGATTTGCCAAAACCGAGCGATAGTTTGAGAGCTGCCGGCCGACGGCGTCGAGGCTGAGCGCGGGAAAGATCAACATGTTGACCAGGAGCCCGATCACAATCCCGAAGCTGACTTGCGAGAGGTATCCGATCGAGTACGAGTCGGCGTTCGGGCCGCCCACGATGAGCACGAACAAGACCGTGACCGGGATGTATTCGCGGTTGGCGCCGAACCACCCGGTGGCAGCGATTAGCGCACCGACGCCGACGGCGAGCGAAATGGTCACGACGTTCGGCGCGCTGGCGATGAGCACTGCCGCGGCGAGTAGAATCCCGACGGCAAGGCCGCCGAGGGTTTGCAGGGCATTCCTCATCGAACCCATGAGTGTGGGGTACATGCTCACGAGGGCGCCGAGCGGCGCGTAGTAGGGGTAATCGTCGGCGACCCCGGGCAAATACGGCGCGGCAGTCCAAGCAATACCCACGGCGACGGCCGCTTTGACTGCCTGCAGCATGCGCGACCTGGTTATCTGCGATTTCACTCGCCATGCTGTTCTTTTTACTGGTGCCAGCGTGATGCGTGTCATTGTGTTCCCATTCGATCACAGTGCCAACGGGGCGAGAGTTGCCTCGACATCGTATCGGCCGGACCGTGGAATTTCCCGGTAATTGTCGGCGCACTAGGGCGTGTCTCCCAACGCCTTGGCCCAGATGATTATGGCTCTAAGGACAACCCCGCCGCGGTAGGTGAGGGCGAGCTTGTCGTAGCGGGTGGCGATGCCACGCCACTGCTTGAGTGCCTCGAAACACCGCTCGATGACGTTGCGGCGTTTGTAGGACACCTTGTCAAAAGTGGGAGGGCGGCCGCCGGCTTGGCCACGTCGTTTCCGGTTGGCGACCTGGTTCGATCGTTCCGGGATCACGGCTTGAATGCCGCGGTCCCGGAGCATCTTCCGATTGGCTTTGGACGAATACGCTTTGTCACCCATCGCTCGATCCGGCGTCGTGCGGGGCCGACCCCCGGCGAGCCGAGGCACTCGCAGGCTCCCTAAGACTTCGGGGAACATCGGTGAGTCACCGCCCTGCCCCGGTCCCAGCAGAATTACCAACGGTCGAAGATTCGCGTCGCACAACGCGTGAATCTTCGTCGTCAATCCGCCGCGTGACCGGCCAATTGCGTGGTCAGCAGGCTCGGTGAGCAGATTCGTGTAGTTCTGAAGTTCCCCCTGTGGTGCGCGGGAGATTGGTGCCGTGCTGGTGGGCGCGGTTGACCGTGGAGTCCACGGACACCTCCCAATCAATCAGTCCAGCAGCGTCAGCCTGCGAGAGTAGCCGGGTCATAATGGCGTCCCACGTACCGTCGCCACTGAAACGTCGGTGGCGTTTCCAGACGGTCTGCCACGGACCGAACGATTCCGGCAGATCTCGCCAGGGAATTCCCGCCCGATACCGATAGATGATGCCTTCCAGAATGCGGCGGTGGTCTTGGAATGGACGACCCGGGCAATTCTTCGACGACGGCATCAACGGCTCGAGGCGAGCCCACTCACTGTCAGACAACACGGCAGCACGAGACATGGATTAAGTCTGTCAGACAGGCCCGGCAGCATTAAGAGACACGCCCTAGAGCCATCGTGTGGTGTGTCTTTCTGTGAGGAACTTTGAACGGTTCTCACTGACCATCGCACGGTGGTTCGTTACGTTGTTAATCCAACGCTCGAACCCCGAGAATTACACAGAGATACTGGATGTGACTCTGGTGCGGGGTGACTCAAAATTACACTGACTCCTTTTGAGGTTGTCTTTGGGTGGATCTGTCCGCCGCACCAGAGCCGCTAATGCCGCTTGATCGGGGCGACATGACTTGATAGGAGCCTGGCCAACAGTCTCACCTCTGTGCTGTCTGCCCTCCCGACCCAACGGTGATTTCCCTTCAACGAAGAAACGGGAGTACCGAAGTCATGACAGTTGCAACTAGTGAACCGCCACAATTCACCATCGCGGTCCAGCCTCTACGAACCATCTTCGCCGGGGTTGATACCCACAAAGACACGCACTATGTCGCTATCGTTGACGACCACGGACAACCGATCGCCGACCGGGAATTCCTCGCAGTCGGGAGCGGCTATCGCAAAATCATCGAGTTCCTCCACGCCTACGGCATCGTCGAAGCCGTTGGCGTCGAAGGAACCGGTTCCTACGGTGCGGAACTTGCCCGCGTTTTGGCGAATGCCGGAATGCGCGTGGTTGAGGTCACTCGCGCCAACCGTGCCGAGCGTCGGTTGCGCGGCAAATCCGATCCCCTCGACGCCCACCAAGCGGCGATGTCGGTTCTCGCTGGGCGAGGGTTATCAACCCCGAAACAACGCGATGGCGACGTCGAGTCGATGCGGGTCTTACTTGCGGAACGCTCCTCTGCCACCAAGGCGCGCACGGCCAGCATCAATCAGATCCATGCCCTGTTGGTGAGCGCACCCGAGGCCATCCGGCAAGATTTTCGCCGATACGACGGCAACAAACTCACGGTTGCGCTCGCGCGCACACGACCCACACCGGGCACCACTCCGGAGCTGATCCTACGGGCATCAGCGAAACGCCTCGCGCAACGCCATCAGGTCCTGACAGCGGATATTGCTCTTATCGACAGCCAACTTGGCCAACTCGCCAGCCGGCAGAATCCGGCTCTCATGGCCGCAAGCGGCGTGGGCCCGTTTGTTGCCGCACACCTGCTCGCCACTGCCGGCGACAACCCAGACCGCATCTCCACCAAGGCCCAGTTTGCTGCTCTGTGCGGCGTCGCACCTATTCCGGCATCTTCGGGAAAACGGCAACGTTTCCGTCTCTCGCGCGGTGGCGACCGGCAAGCCAACGCTGCCCTGCACCGTATTGTCCTGCTCCGCAAACGCCACAAGGAACCTCGGACTATGGCCTACATCGCCCGACGCACCGCTGAAGGCCTTTCCGACCGCGACATCGTCCGCTGCCTCAAACGCCACGTCGCCAACGAAATATTTGCATTGCTCACCAAAAACCACGCTGTCCCTCTGCCCGGTGGACCACGGCTGCGGCAACGCCGCCAAACACTCGGCATCGTCCTCACTGACGCGGCCAAACAGCTCAACGTCCCCTACCAGCGCTTACGTCGACTCGAAATAGGACAACGCGCTGACACCGACCTGGAAACCACCTTCAGCGCCTGGCTCGACGACCAATCCCGACAAGCGAAACCCACCCCAAAGGCCGCTTGACATCAATAGGAGCATCCACTCAGGGGGACGTGACCCACTGGATCTTCTTGGGTGGCAAGGAGAGCCGACTCATTGGACTCCACCCGGGCATGGAGGTTTACCAAAATAAGGCGGCCGTGACCTCACCTGCGGGCGAAGCTGCCGTCCTCATGCTAACAAGGGACGCGGCACTTGTTCCTGTCGAAGTCAAACGGACCTCGACAGGCTTCACCGATGAGGAAGTCGGCAAGCTCGATACGCTGACCACACTCTTGGAGGCGCCCTGGTCGGTAGTCGAAGCCTGTCAATACGCCCACGACATGACTGCAAATTTTATAGGGCTTCAAAGCCATCAACCGGACTCCGGCTATGCCAGAGTCGCCCTAAGCTACGACGCTATTCTCGATCCGACCCCGAGGTGGCCGCTCGGCGGGGATCCATTCGAGTGGAAGCCTCTCACGAGTGAAGAAATTCAGTCGCGCGAAGATGCGTTCGTAAGGCGCCTAGCTGACCAAGCAGACCTAGGCCCCTATGACTGGCTGGCCGACCATATGCTCCGTACACCAACAGTCCGCGATTGAATCGCTCACTAGCAGACCAGTTTCTCCGAGATGCACGGCGCGGTAAAACTCTGCGGTGGGCCCTTGGACTTCTCGCTGGCCAAGCGCCGTCAAAGGACTTGGACCGCGGTAGGACCTGCCGGCCAGGCGGCTTCCCGACCTGGTATCGGGCAGTGCCGCCCCGAGCATCTTATGAAGCCAATGAAGAGAAAATTCCGACGGCGCACCTGCGCGCGAGTGACACGACCCCCAAGGGGATCGCGCGCACGGTATGACCAGTATCATCGACGGTTCGGAATTTGTCAAGGTGAATGAGGCCAGTGGGAGTTTAGGCGGCTAGTTCGAGCCCTTCATTCTCGATGGGCTTAGCGGCTGGTTTGTTGATCCATGCCGTCTCGGGAACGGACAGAATCTGTGGTGCCTGGGTCGTGCGGAATCGCTCAGGGAAGCGTGCGCGTGCCGCGTCCAGTGTCGCCGCCCGTGCCACGGCCTTCGCTTCTGCGAGGCCGTAATGAACGTCGGCTGGCGTGTTCAGGCCGATCCCCGAATGGCGATGCTCGTGGTTGTAGCCGTCGACGAACGAGGCCATGAACGTCTTCGCGTCGGCGAGGGAGCCGAAGCGTTCGGGGAACGTCGGAGCGAATTTCAGGGTCTTGAACCACGCCTCGCTGTAGGGATTATCGTTACTCACCCGAGGCCTCGAATGCGACTTGGTGACCTCCAGATCAGACAGCAACGCCGCGACGGTCTTGGATGTCATCGACGTGCCGCGGTCGGCGTGAACGACCTGAGGGACGCCGTGAATACCGAAGATTTCCTTCATCATCTCCACCGCCAGCGCTCCCGATTCCGAGGCGTGAACATACGCGCCGACGATGTAGCGCGAGTAGATATCGATCATTACGTAAGCATCGAAGTACTTCCCCTTGACAGGGCCGGCAAGTTTCGTAATATCCCAGCTGAGCACCTGGCCCGGTCCCGTGGCCGTCAGTTCCGGGATCGCCCGGGCCGGGTGGCGAGCCAGACGGCGGCGGTCCTTAACCTGCTGATTCTCGTTCAACACCCGATACATCGTTGATATTGAGCACAAATACGCGTCCGCGTCGAGCAGCTGGGCGTAGATCTGGATCGGCGGCAGGTCCACGAACAGCTTCGAGTTGACGACGTCCAGGATCTCGCGGCGGCCTTCGTCGCCGATCTTGTTCGCCGGAATCATCGCCGGCCGGGGAACTGGACGGCGTCGTTTCCGGGTGGCTGTCGCTCGAGGTATCCCGACCAGGTCGGCCGCGACGCGAGTCGAGATCCCTCGGCTGGCCAGTTCGCGGTAGGCGGTCATTACGGCTTCGTGTGCGGTGTTTCGTCCCGCGAGCTCTTCGAAAGACTTTCGAGTAGCTCGTGCATTTTTGACATAATCTCCAACGCCACCCCCGTCGTTTCCAACCGCTGCTCGGTCTTACTCAACTGGCGACGCAACCGGGCAATTTCAGTTTGCTCCGGCGTTAACCGGCCAATCTTCTCGCCGGGCTTCTTCCCCGCGAGGACACCCGCGTCACGAAGCTTTCGCCACTCCGTGATCTGCGAGGAGTAGAGCCCTTCGGTGCGCAGATATGCGCCGCCCTCGTTGTTCTTAATGGCCGTGTCATACGCGGCGAGGTACGCAAGCTTCTGCGCTGGGGTGAACGACCTTCTCGAGGTCGGACCACCAGCTCGGGGTCCAGGACTACTCATATGACTATCGTCGCGCACTGCGCTCAAAGACGGACTGGACATGGTGATGATTCCTGATTCTCGCCCTACGTCAAACGGCGGACTTGCTCTGAGGTACTGGCCTCACTCAACCCTGACACGTAGGGGTTCGCCCGCACGCGGTTCCCCTTACGGGCGTCTTCTGAGATTATCTATCTATCTATAGATAGTTCTATACGCGTGTTATAGAATGGTCTATAGGAGGTGGTTTGTATGACCACGATTAGTTACCGTCCTGAGGTTCAGAGGGCGCGGACGTTGCGCCAGCGGCTTGATCTTGACCGTCTCGATTACCTTCGGGAGTTGCGACGTTTGGCTGCGATCATGAGTCAGACGGAGCTTGCGTTGCAGTTGGGGGTGAAGCAGCCGACGATTCATTCTGCGTTGCGGACGGCGGCAAAGGTGGTGGAGCCGGTACCGGGGTTTTCTGGTGCGTCTCCGTATGAGATTGCGCAGCGGTATGCCACGGGGGAGTTGACCCGGGCGCAGCTCGTTGATGAGTTGGGCCGGTGGGCCTACCCGTCGGAGGCGCCGACGGATGGTTTTGATTCGCTCTTGGTGTCTGCTTCTGGGTCATTTGACGAGGTGGGGCGCGCACTGAGTGAGGGGCTCATTGACGGTGCGATTTACGATGCGATCTTGGATCGTGCTGCGGATTCCTCTCAGTAGTGGCTGTTGATAGGGGCGCGATTGACGCCCATCGCGCGACTGTGCGCGCGCTGGCCAGGCCGGGTCAGGCGCTCGCGCAGGATGGCCCTCATGCCACGGTGCGCAATCCTGAGTGGTTTCGTTATGTTGGCGGTCGCGCCATTGTGAGGAGTGGTCGGGCGGAGCTTCATGATCGACTCATTCGAGACGTTGTGGAGAGTCGTCCTGGGGTTCGGTTCGAGAATCGTGCAATCGTTCTTGCTGGGCCGCCTGGTGCCGGCAAGAGCACGGTATTGCGTGACGAGATCCTGGGGGACACAGCTAACGGGTGGCTGACCATTGATGCAGATGATTTCAAGCATGCGTTGCTTCAGGTGGCGATCGATGATGGCAGTTATGAAGCGTTTCTGAAGCCTGCCCTCGTTAAGGATCACGAGGCGGCTGGGGAGAGGTTCTTCCCGCTGGAGTTGGCGTCGCTCGTTCACGAAGAATCGTCCGAGCTCGCGAAGCGGCTCCGAGGAGAAGCGATACGCGCCGGGGCGAACATCGTTATCGACACGGTTCTGTCGTCCGAGGTCTCGGCTTTGGGGCTGGGAAAGCAACTCGAGGCGGCAGGTTACGGCGTGGACGTGGTGGATGTGGAAGTGCCGTATGAGCTTTCTGAGGCCCGCATTGCGAAGCGGTGGCAACAGTCATACGAAGTTGCTCTTGAGAGTGGTGAGGGTCTCGGGGGCAGGTGGGTCCCGAGCGAATATGCGCGGGCTGTTTTTGATGGCCCAGTTGGTCGTTCGCTCCCCGAGTTTGTTGCCGAGCGTTTGGCGGCGGAGTGCGGTGCGGTCGATCACTACCGGCGGTTCCGGACGGCAGTGGAGGGTGCCGACCGTGTGTTGGAGGTGGATATGGTCAGGATCACGCCGCGTAGCAAACTTGTAGACGCGGCCTCTGCTGCGGTTCGCGTGCGTGCGACCGATGGTCTTGCGTCACCGTGGCGTTCCGCGCCGAAACCGCGGGACGGTCGCGGACTTTAGTAGCGTCGTCAGCATGGCCTGGCGATCGGCTTGACGCTGTCTCAGTCGTTGCCGCGTTCGCGCAGCTCGGCGGCGGCTCGGTGACGTTTCGAAGCGCGTTGGATTAGGTCGCGATCGATGCCACGGAGCCGCGCCGGACGCGCCTATGCTGCATCCCGTGATGTTCGCCAGCGCATGACGTCTGCTGTGTTGTAGCGGATGAGGCCCAAGCCGATGCCGTGGTAGTTCGGTCCGGCGGTGCCAAGTCTCATTTTCTGGAGCTCCGTCAGGGAGATACCCAGCGCATCGCTGGCTTGGTCCGGTGTCATCAGGGGTGACGCCGGTGTGCAGGTTGCTGTGGTCATTTGGCTTGGTCCTTTGTGAGCGTGTCGATGATGGTCACGTAGTTGGTTCCGGTGATGGTGAGCGTGTTTGCGAGGGTGTAGCCGCGGCGGCCGTAGGCGCGAAGGTCGTCGAGGCGTTCGGCAACTTTTCGTGCGCGCGCCGCGTGTTCCAGGTCGTTGCTGGGCAGGGTCGTCTGCAGGGTGCTGAATTCCATTGCAGGGCGCCTACTCGCGGGTGAGGGAGGGGTTGTCGCGCAGGGCGGCTATCTTCGTGATCCGGTCGGGTCGGAAGCCTGACCAGGACACCAGGCGGGCGATGACGACGGGTGCCGTGGTGTAGCCGAACTGTTGGATCAGGTCGGTGGCATGCGCATCGGTTGTGAGGTCGATGACGGTGTACGGCAGGTCGGCGGCGTCGAGTGCTCGTGTGGTCATCGTGCATTGCATGCAGTTCGGCAGCGTGTACACGGTGAGCGGTTCATTCATGGTGTGGTCCTCTCTATAACCCCATTGCCTTTTGGCGCACGCCGATTTACAGCGTCAGGGGTGAATTGGCCAGGGTCCGTGGAATACCGCAAGGGAGCGCAGCGAGTGAGGATATGCCGCGAAAGCCCTTGCCAAGAGAGGAATGATGCGTACGATAAACAGCCGAAAAGGCAACGGAGTTGCACGAAGAAGCCCCGTCGAGCTGTGCTCGGCGGGGCTTGTTCGTTACAGGTAAGAGCCGGAGGCTACGCCTCAGTGTGTGGGGTGGTGACCGGGGCAGTGGTGCGTCGTTTGCGTGCCTTCGGCGCGGACTGGCCGGGTGCTTTGACGCCGGTGGCGCGGAGGTCTTTTTCGCTCCATCCGGAGGCCAGGGCGGCAGTCCACGCGTGTTCGTGAGCGAGGGTCGCCAACTTGAATTGCTGGTCTGCGATGTCGTACTCGTTGCCGGCATCCGCGAGCACTCGTACCGCTTCCACGCGTGCGTCCACATTCGCTTCGATGATTGCCCGCGCGCGGGCGGCTGCATCCTCTGGTTTCACATTCGCATCGCTCATGATCATCAGGCTACAGGCAACGCACACCTCTCAGCCGAGTGCGTGTCAGCCTTCTTTCACCGAAGCACCGAGAGCGGAAACGCTCCATACCGGCGGTGCCGATTTGGAGCAAGCTATACATTTACCAAGGGTAAATGGCTTTCAAATTTGGGCTTGGGGCGCCCGATTTGGCATACTGGCGTATGGTCCCCGGGTTTTCGGGGTCGCTGCGCTGGGCGGGGAGGGGCGGATGATGGCAGAACCTAGTGAGCGTCGGTTGTTTGGTCGTGCGCGGCGGGCTAATTCTGTGGTGGCGCGGAAGAAGTTTTACAGTGTGTATGTGAGTCCGGATGAGGATGCGAAGTTGCAGGCTCGTGCGGTGGTGCGGAAGGTTACCGTGCCCCGGTTTCTGTTTGAGTCGGCGATGAATGCGCATATTGAGACGAGTACGGAGCGTCAGGAAGCAATCGCTGAATTGTTTCGGGTGACGCGGTTGATGGCGAACGTGTCGAACAACGTCAATCAGTTGGCGAAGTACGCCAATAGTGAGGGGCAGTTCCCCGCTGAGGCGGCGGGGGTTGTGGCGGAGTATCGGGTGTTGGCTGGTCAGGTTGAGGATGTTATTGAGCGGTTGGCTGAGTCATGATGCCCAACATTCGGCGGGGCGATCAGATGGGTGGCCTGATGGTGTACCTGGCTGGTGGTGGTCGGTCGAATGAGCATGAGGAGCAGCACCTGGTCGCGGGGGACGCGGCGATCATGGCGCAGCACGGGTACAGCATGTTGGATCGCAACACGGCGCTGTTGATTGCGAAGAGTTTGGATGCTCCGCGCCGGGCGTTTGGCACGGAGATCACCCGGATGGCGCGGGAGAGCGACCCGGCCACGGGGGCGATGACGACGAAACGTGTCGGGGCGGACGTGTGGCATTGTTCGTTGTCGTTGAGGGCCGAAGAGGGCGCGTTGTCGGATGAGAAGTGGGGCGTCATCGCTCAGGACTTCGTCGATCGGATGGGTTTCACCGAGGCGTCCGGGAAGGCGGCGTGCCGGTGGGTTGCTGTGCGGCACGGTGTGTCGACAAACGGGAACGATCACGTGCACCTGGCTGTGTCATTGGTCCGCGAGGACGGGACGAAAGCGAGCACGCACAACGACTTCACACGCGCCCAGGAGGCATGCCGTGATCTGGAGCGTGAGCATGGCTTGGAGCAGCTCGAGAGCCGCGGTCTCGGGTTGGGGGAGCGGGGGGTGAAGCCGGCCGAGCGGGAGCGTGCCGCACGCACGGGGGCGTCGGAGATCGACTCACACACGCTCGAGCGTACGGTGCGTGCGGCGGCGACGGCGTCTGTTGATGAGGGGGAGTTCGTGCGCCGGCTGCGCCGTGGCGGTGCACTGATCCGCCCCCGGTATGCGGCGGGCCGGGACGACGTTGTCGCCGGTTACTCGGTAGCTCTTCGTTCCGCAGGCGGGACTCAACCGGTTTGGTTTGGAGGCGGGCGCCTTGCCCGGGACCTCACGTTGCCGAGGCTTCGCGAGGGCTGGCCGGACAGCCCTCAGACTGCGCAGGGCGCCGTCGACGAGTGGCGGGCCACGGCGAAGAACCCGCGGCAGTACCGCCCCGTTGCGCCGGGCCGGGAAGAGAGCACGCCGGCGCCGGAAATGTGGAAGCAGTACAGCGATGAAATTGGTCAGCTCCGTAAGCAGCTGCGCGACGTGCCCGTGACTGACCGTGCAACGTGGGCGCATGTCGCCCGCGAGACGGCCGGCGCGTTCGCGGCGTGGTCGCAGCGTGTGGAGGTGACGCCGGGGCCGTTGGCACAGACCTCTCGCGATTTGGCACGGTCGGCGCACCTGCGGGCGCACGAGTCCCAGCCGAAGCCTGTCCAGCTGGGGTCGGCGTCAAACGCCGCCATGATCCTCATGCAAGCCGCCAGCGGAGGTACGGGGACCATGGCGGAAGCGATCATGCTCCGACAGTTGGGCCGGGTATCCGTGGCCATCCTCGACATGCACAGTGCGGTCGGAGACGCCCGGCGCGCCGAGCAGATCACGGCAACGCTGCGCACTCAGTTTGCCGCGGTGACTGATCGTCTCCCGGCCGTACCCAGCAAGAGTGCCCAATCGGACTCCCGCACGAGGTCGGTCGAGGTGCCGGACGTGATGCGTCGTGCGACTGAGGGTCTTGCCGCGCCCGGGACCGGTTCGCCGGTTCCGACGACGTTGAATCCCAGCAGACGTAAGACACCAGCCACGCCACGTGAGCGTGACGGACACGGAAGAGAATAGGGGCGACAGATCATGGCTGAAGACACCGACGGTGTCGGCGAGACGTTCGACGATTCGCTGCGCATCGCACTGACCATCGCAGCGCAGTTCGGCGAACGCATTGCCCGGCTGCGGGAGCAACTGGCCCGCCAGCGTGAAGCGGGCACCGTTCAGGAATCGCGCGAGCTGCACGCACGCTTCGACGCGGAACGCGGAGCCGCCCGCGCCAGCCTCGCTCCCGTCCAACAGGCGGAGTGGTGGGATCAGGCCAGTCCCGACAACATCGCTGGCATGCACGAAACGGCGACGGCGTGGCGCGACGTCGACGACGGTGCCCGGGATGCGGGCGACACGATCAAGCGCGAGGTTCAGGACCGGTACGGGATCGACGTTGACGCCCCCGGAGCGGACCCCGCTGTGGTTGCGGCGGCGCTCCGTGACGGCGAGCGCGACCGTGCTGACGCTGCGGCCGAGCGGCAGCGCGCGGGCGAGGACCTCACGATTAGTCAACTCTTGTTTGCCAACGCTGACCGCCTCGACAGGGATGCTCAGGACGGTGCAGAACGGGAGTGGAATATCGCTGACCTGGACGAGTTCACCAGCCGCGACGGGGATGGCGGGGCGGGGACTGACCAGGCACGCACTGCGACGGGTTCGGGCGAGTTGGCGTATGACAGCTTCGAGCGGCGTGAACGGTTCGCGGCCAGCCTCGAAGGCACCGCCGATCAGAAAACGATTAACGCCCGAATTCTCGCAGATGGCGAAAACGCCAAGCACCCTCGTGAGGCTGTCATGGCGCAGTCGGGGAAAGCGGCGAAGCCGCGCCGAAACAGTAAGAGCAACACTCAGCAGCGTGACCGTGGGGGGCTGTCACGATGACGCGTTCAGAGGATCGGTACGTAGCGAGCTGGTCCGTGTTGCGGAAGGGCGTTCGAGTTGATGTTTACGTGCACGACGACCTGTTGCACAAGTCGCTTGCAGTTGTCTACGCGTCGGACGAGGAGGTCATACTCGTTCAGAGCAATCCGGCGTGGGGGAAGCTTCACTATGTGCGTGACGCTCGAAAAGACATCGAGCTCGAGCGAACCTGATCTGGGGAGCGCCAAGAAAGGGGCTGCGCATCATTGGGTTTTAGGAGTTTTTGGTGAGGCGCGTCGAAACAGTAGAAGTAGCGCTCAGCAGTGTGATCGTGGCGGGCTGGACCGCTGGGAAGGCACCGTGTGCTGAGCCTGACGTGCGGGAACAGGGCTGGACTGCGTCATACAGACCAGAGGCGGTCTACGGGCATGACGTGTAAACGGTCGTCAAATGTGTATGACCGTTCACCCAGGTAGAGGGCGACTCCGGCGATGAACGCGTCTCCTACCGTGTCGCGTAATTTGCGCATGGGGGTAAAGCTGTCACCGGGGACTCGACTCCCTGCTTTGATTTCGAATGCGATGATTGCGCCGTCGTCGCGTTCAATAACAAGGTCGACCTCATCGTGGTCGTGGGTTCGCCAATGGCCGATCCCGGCGACTCCGTCCATCCACGACGCCTCACGCTGTATTTCTCCGACGACGAATGTCTCGAGTAGATGCCCGAATTCAGTCAGCGATGTTGCGTCGCGGCGTGCCAGTTTCTCGGGGGTGAGACGCAACAGTCGCGCTGCCACGCCGGAGTCGATGATGTGGAGTTTGGGGGTGGCAGCGGTTCGTGCTGTCAAGGTCGAGTGCCAGGCCGGAAGCCGCTGCACGAGGAAAACGGCCTCGAGGAGTTTCGTGTAGCTGTCGGCTGTTCGTTCGTCGAGGCTGATGTCAGCTGCCGCGCTGGCAATGTTGAGTACTTGGGCTGTTTGGCTGGCGAGCCTTCCGAGTAGGCGAGGCAGCATGGCGGATTGTCTGATGTTGGACAATTCCCGGGCGTCGCGTTCGAGAGTCAACCGGACGTAGTCGTCGAACCAACGATTTCTTGATGCCGCGGTCGTTCGTTCTATCGCGATCGGGAACCCGCCGCGGGCAATGCGTTGGATGTATTCATCGCGGGTCGTCTTCGAGGCGGCCGCGTGGATCGCAGTGGCGGGGGACGCGAAGAGCGTTTCGACAAGGTGGCTGGTGTGTCCCTCGATTTCTGCCTGTGTCAGGGGATAGATGGTCATCCGGTTCAACCGTCCGGTCAGCGCTTGCGCCGCTTTAGGCAACGCGTCGTGTCGGGTTGACCCGGCCAGAAGAAAACGGCCCGGGCGTGTGTTCTTGTTGAGCTGGGCTTTGATCGCATCCAAAACTAAGGGTGCTTTCTGGTATTCGTCCACACACACCGGGGGCGTGCCCGCCATGAATAGTCCCGGGTCCGCCAGGACGGCATCTCGGGTTGCTAAATCGTCTAGGTCGATGACCTCCGCGTTGTGGGCATCAGCCAAGGATTTCAGCAGGGTGGACTTGCCTACGGAGCGGGGACCTTCCAACAGCACCACTGGCTCTTCGGTCATCCGATCCCGAATTACGCTGAGGGCCCGGCGTTCTATGTGATGTGGCGAAGCTGACGTCATCCCGCAATCCTAGTACTTTCTACGGATTTCGAAGCACTTGAACTGCGGATTCCGTACCACTTAAACTGCGGATTTCGAGGGTCAGGAGTTGCGGAAATCGCCCGCCCGGAATGTGAGGGTTCCAGCCAGGCTGCGTAGATCTAGGAAGTCCCTCCATCTAGTGCTCGTCACACCGCGCTGAAGGCCAGTGACGGCTTTTTCGGCGATCACTGTCTCGGGAGGATGGCCGGATATCGCAAAAAATCACCGCCAAGGAGACACGGGATGCGCACCAGGCGGGTGTGCTGGGCAAATTGGCGAGTAGCCCTTGAAGGTAGCGCTTGTCCGGCGACACACGAAGCTATGAGACCCAGCGTCCGCGAAGTGATGAGTTTTAGTGTCCACGATGTCATGAGATAACACACCGGTGGGCTCGCGCGCGACGACAGTCCGACCTTCACCGGGCGCCGTTGACGATCTCCAAGATCGGGCAGGTCATGCTCGACGACAACGCACGGCCACAGACCGCGGATCAGTCACTCGTGGAGGTCACCAAAGCCAACCGGCAGGTCTACTTTCAGGGCTACCAGGTGTCCCTGCCGACGACGTACGCTGACCGCACGTTCTACCGGACGATCACCGACGACGCGTTCTTGCTGACCGATCCTGTGACCGCTGAGATCGTGTTCTCATTCCCGCTGCCGATGGTCGCGCTGAACGTCCGAGGCCGATATGTTGCCTCCTACTCCATCCAGGGCGTTGGCGTGACCCACCCGACGAAGCCCTGGGAACGCAAGAACGCGGAGTATCAGACACAGTTCGCCCAGCGTCAGACTGATCTCCCCGCCGTGCTCGGTGAGCCAGAGCGGTAGCTGTGCACGAAGCCATGAGACCCCGCGTCCACGAAGTGATGAGACTCACTGTCCACGATGTCACGAGATAACACACCAACAACGTGGACCATCAGTACCCAAACCGACTATCCGCCAACACGGGACGTGACCAACGGACCCGTCGTGAACAGTGTATTTTCGGCGTGTGCGGTCATATCGATCTCTACTTTCTGGAGACCCTCATTTCTTGATGCCTGACTGTCCGAGTAATTCACTGCAGTCCAGCGCCGAGTGCTTCGGAGAGGCCAGCCGCAGCCAGTGAGGTGCAAGACGAATGAGAAGATCTGGGTCCGCCAAGGCGAAGTGCCGGAGTTCCCAGTTCTTGGCCCAAGGACCATGAAACAGCGGTCATCGAGGGTTTGAGGTTGGATCTGAGCGCAGAAGGTGGCCTGTGGTGTCGGGCCCTACCCAACGTGTCTAATTTGGCCCAGCGTGATTCAGTCAACACTGGCGGGCTCTTCTCCTCTAATGCGGGTGGAGGCCTTGCAACGACTCGCTAAGCCTGTTAGGTCTGGAGGAGACATCTCAAGTTGGGGTGTGGAAAGGGTAGGCCCATGACTCGCGAGCATCCCTCGGCGGTAGAACCGGACGAGACCGACCTTGAAGTGACAAAACCGAAAGACTGGGCCGCGGGTGTGCCCGGCGTGTACCACTCCATGAAGCCGGCGCTGGAGCAGATGGGTGTGATCCGGACCGGTAAGACGATGCTCGCCCTCAATCAGAAAGACGGCTTTGACTGCCCGAGTTGCGCGTGGCCAGACCCCACTCACCGGAAGACCTTCGAATTCTGCGAGAACGGTGCGAAAGCCGTCACGTGGGAGGCAACACCGGTCACCATCGACTCGGACTTCTGGGCCGAGTATTCCCTCGATGATTTGCTGGAGAAGTCGGAATATTGGCTGGGAATGCAGGGTCGTCTGACCGAGCCGGTCTATAAGCGCGCCGGTGAGAACCATTACCGACCGATCAGCTGGAACGATGCGTTTTCGGTGCTGGCTACGAAGCTGAATGCGCTCGCGTCCCCGGACGAGGCTGCTTTCTATACGAGTGGCCGCGCCTCGAATGAGGCCGCTTTCGCATACCAGCTTTTTGTGCGTGCTTTCGGCACGAACAACCTGCCTGACTGTTCCAACATGTGCCATGAGTCAACCGGATGGGCCATGGGGCAGACGTTGGGCATCGGCAAAGCCACGATCAGCTACGACGACTTCGCCCAAGCCGATCTCATCATCATCATGGGCCAGAATCCGGGAACAAACCATCCGCGGATGCTGACAGCCTTGGAAGAGGCGAAGGATGCCGGTGCGGAGATCGTCGCCGTCAATCCGCTGCCGGAGGCCGGGCTGCACCGCTACAAGAACCCGCAGCGAGTCAAGGGAATCATCGGGCGCGGCACCCCCATCGCAAACCAGCACGTCCAGATCCGGCTGGGCGGCGATATGGCTCTGCTCCAGGCGGTCTCCAAACGGGTGCTGGCCGCCGAGGCGAAGCATCCCGGAACAGTGCTAGACCACGAGTTTTTGGCGACGCACTGCTCGGGCCTAGAAGACCTCACCAAGCATCTGCACCTGCTCGATGAGCAGGCCGTGCTTGAGGCGACAGGACTTGAGGCGCACGAGATTGATGAATTGGCCGCACGTTACATTAAGGCCGATCGCGTGATTGTGACCTGGGCCATGGGTCTGACCCAGCAGAAGAAGGCCGTCTCGACCATCAAAGAGATTATTAATTTGCTCTTGTTGCGGGGGAACATCGGCAAACCCGGTGCGGGTGCCTGCCCGATTCGCGGTCACAGTAATGTGCAGGGTGATCGCACCATGGGCATTTGGGAACAAATGCCTCCGGCATTCATGAACGCCCTCGAGCAAGAGTTCGGGTTTGATCCCCCCCGAGAACACGGGGCGGATGCCGTTGAGACCATTAACAGGCTGCGGGACGGTGAGATCAAGGTTTTCATGGCGCTCGGTGGGAACCTGGTCGCGGCAATCAGTGACACGAACGCGGCCGAAGCTGCCATGCGGGGCGCTGAGATGACTGTGCAGGTATCTACGAAACTGAACCGGTCTCATGTGGTCACCGGTGCTGAGGCACTCATCCTGCCTACGATGGGTCGCACCGAGATCGATATGCAGGCGTCGGGGCCGCAGTTCGTGTCGGTCGAGGACACGGTCTGTGCCGTGCATCCGTCGTGGGGGAAGGTCGATCCGGTGGCACCCGACCTCCTTTCGGAGGTGGCGATAGTTTCTCGGCTGGCGCGAGTTGTTCTCGGTGACACAGTGAAGATTAATTGGGCCGGTTTCGAGCAGAACTATGACCTCATTCGCGACCACATCTCTCACGTGGTCGACGGGTGCGAGAACTACAACCAGAAGATCCGTCAGGAAGGCGGATTCATGCTTCCTAACGGCCCGCGGGATTCGCGCACTTTTCCCACGCCCGTCGGCAAGGCGATACTCACTGTCAACGTTCTCGAGCGCGTCGATCGCCCGCAGGGCACTCTCATTTTGCAGACACTGCGCTCACACGACCAGTTCAACACCACCATCTACGGGCACAACGACCGGTATCGCGGCATCAAAAACGGCCGCCACGTGGTCTTTGTGAATCCCGACGACCTCGCCGAGCTGGGCCTTGTCGATGGCCAGTTCGTAGATGTGCACGGGGTGTTCAGTGACAATGTCCCGCGTGTGTTGCGCAAATTCAGGTTGGTCTCTTACCCCACCGCTCGCGGGTGCGCGGCGGCCTACTATCCGGAGGCGAACGTTCTGGTTCCGCTCACCCACCTCGCCGAGGGCAGCAATACCCCGGTGTCGAAGTCGGTGATCGTACGGCTCGATCCAGTGGCCGCGGATACCAACAACGATCCAGGCACGAAGGCAAGCGCGGTGCCTGAGCGGTCGGGGGCGGCACTGCCGGGCTGACCGCTGGCCACCCGGCCCGCGAGCGTTACTGCGCTGTATCCACCCAGCCGGTGCGGGGCGTTGACGTGGCGCAGATTTGGCGGGCCACCGCGGCTGCGGTTTCCACGGCCGCTGTCGCGTTTTTCTCGCCCGTTGCCGCCGCGAGTCCGGCCGCGTAGCCGACAACGAAGGTGCTGATGGGGCCTGCTGACGGGCTGACAGCACTCGATTCCGCCGCGAGGTCAAGCAGTAGATTGCGATCAACCTGGAGGTCGAGAATCTGCAAGGCTTGGGTGAGCTGGCGGCTCCAGTCACGCAATTCGGGTTCGCGGTCGTCATGGTTCGTCATGGCAGCTCCTTGTGTCGGCAGTAGTCGTCAGCATAATTTTAGGAGCATCACGGACCGCGTTGCTTCGCTAACCAGCGCTCGCATCCAGCCCATAAAACCGAAAGCGACACCGAAATCCTATCTGGTGCCGTCGTGCTTCTACTGCAGGTCGGCGTGGTGGGCGGCGGCCACGTTGGGGTGGGCACGCAGCCGGTACCGAAGGGCATTGTCACCGTAGGCGGTCTCCAGGATGGCACTGTTGGTCGGGTCCGCGGAGAGTCCGCGGGCATCACGCGACAGGCTCTCGTCTAGCTGCAGCCGCGGCATGACGGTGTCGAGGGAGGGGTTGAAGAAGAACGGCACGGAGATGCGGTCTGATCCGTCTTTGGGGGAGAAGACTCGGTGCAAGGTCGCCTTGAGGTAGCCATCCGTTGCCAGTTCGAGCATTTCACCGATGTTCACCACGAAGGCACCGTCGAGTGGGGGAGCATCGATCCACTCGCCGTCATGCTCGACCTGCAGGCCGTCTTTACCCGGTTCGACGAGCAGCAGAGTGAGTACGCCGCCGTCGCGGTGTTCGCCGACGCCCTGGCTGCGTTCGGGCTGGCCGGGGTAGCGCACGATCTTGGTAAGCAAGAACGGGTTCTTGGCAAAGGCGTCATCGAAGACGTTTTCGGGGCTGCCGAGGGCGAGGGCCCAGGCACGCAACAGGCGCAGTGCCACGCGGCTGAGTTCGTCATTCCAGCGTAGGGCGATGGTTTTGAGTTCGGGCAAGGATTCGGGCCAGAGGTTTGGGCCTTCAAGGCGCCAGTAATCGGGGGTGCCCTCGGCGAGGGGCACGGGCTCCCGGTCTACCCCTATGTCGATCTGCTCGCGCCAGTCCACTATATTAGCGGTGAGTTCCCCGCCAACGCGGGTATAACCGCGAAACTGTGGGCTGAGAATGTTCTCCAACTTCAACTTTTGCTCGGCCGGCAGGTCGAAGAACTCCCGCGAGACGGCGAGAAGGCTCTTCGTGAGCTGGGGGTCGACGCCGTGGCCGGTCAGATAAAAGAACCCGACCTCGTGTGTGACGCGCAGCAGTTCGACGCGGAATGTCGCGGCTGCGGCGTCGCCGGCGTCGAGTTGGGAGAAATCGAGAATCGGAAGTGTGAGCATGATCCAAGTCTGCTACGTACGGCCAGACAAGCGAATTGTGATGACGCTGAACTTCGGACTGGGTGGGTGGGAACGGGCCCGGCGATGCTGCAGCATCCGCTGCTTCGAGCAGACTGGAGGCACCCCCAATCACCGACGAACAGGACGCATCCATGCGCTACCGCTCTCTCGGAACAGCAGTGCGGTCGTCTCTACTACGCACTCGGCACGATGACCTTCGGCACGGAGGCTGCCGCCGCCAGCTCTCACATGCTTCTGAGCTAGGTGAGCTGCTGCGGATATTTCGGACAGTAGGCGCTTTTGAAATGAAGGTCTACTGAAAGCACAGGTCAGCCTGACCGCACCACAGGTATCTGCGCAAAGAACTTGGGGAAATTTTGGCCCACCTAATGTGCGCGCCCTGAAACTAGGGTAGAAAATCTCGTCTTCCCAGAATGCGTAGAGAGCCTTCCGCATGACCTCGCTGTGCTTGCGTTGCCGGCCGGGTCTCGGGGATTTTACGTGGCGTCGGGCCGTACAATTCGTGCGCAGCAGCGCCCTTCTCCAGGGTCGAAGCGCACGTGGCTTGGGTCTTCATCGGCGCCGTCAGCAGCACCTTGGAGCAGTGCGACGTTCGCCTGGCAGATGGTCTCTGTGTGGCTCTGAGCGAGCTGGTGGAATGGACAGTTCGTCAGCGTGACTACACCATCGCCCTCGTTATGGGGTTCGTATCCGCTGGATTCCAACATGACGTCCAACGAGCCCGCCTGGGCTCCGAGCGCTCGTCCGTACTGAATGGCCACTCGTGTCAGTGCTTGACGGATCGGCTCGCTGGTTCGATGCGACTCGTCGATCGCTGAGCTGAGAAGATCGGCTGCAAGCTCGTAGTGCCGCTCCGGGATCGAGACGACAATCTCACCGACCGCTGGACGATACAGCTTGGCCGGTCGCCCGGAGCCAGGACCGGTGCGCCCCGACAGGCGCTGGAAATCACTTGCCAGAAGGCCGTTCGCGGCCAGCCGGTCGAGGTGGAAAGCGGCGGTCGAGCGCGGCACGCCGAGCGCGCTGGCCGCTTCGTCTCGCCCAACCGGAGCCGCGCTGCGCGAAACGAAGTCGAACAACTTTCGGCGCAGGGGGTCACTCATCGATGCGACCGCAGAGATGTCGTTCATGTGAGTTCGTGCATCCATGTATGCATCATATCTCTAAAACGGAGTATCTTGACAGAAGAAAGGTGGAGCTTCTACAGTCAGTACTACTAGCCGGGAATTGCGAAGGAAAAGAGAAACCATGCCAAACTCCGAAGGTTTTGTCATCGTAGGAGCCGGGCTCGCCGGCGCCTCCGCAGCACGAGGGCTGCGCGAGGGCGGCTTCCTCGGCCGCATCCGACTCATCGGCGCCGAAGCGCATCGACCGTACATCCGTCCACCGTTGTCGAAGGACTACCTCAGCGGTTCAGCTGAGAGAGAGTCAGTCTTCGTCGACTCCGAGGCTTGGTACGTCGAAAACAACATCGAACTGTTTCAGAACGCGACGGTGACTGCACTAGATCTTGCAGAGCACCTCGTTCACATCGACGACACTGCCACAATCGGATACGACAAGTTACTGCTCGCCACGGGCTCCGCAGCGCGACGACTAACGATTCCGAACGCTGACCTGGGCGGCGTGCACTACCTGCGCACCCTTGACGATGCTGAGACCCTGCACCCCATGCTGGCACAGGGCGGACAGCGGCTCGTCCTGATCGGATCCGGCTGGATCGGTATGGAGGTAGCGGCGACTGCGCGAACCCTCGGCAATGAGGTCACGGTTCTGGAGCGCGACCCGATTCCTCTGGCGAACGCGCTGGGCGATGAACTTGGAACGATGTTCGCCGATCTGCACAAAGAGAACGGCGTCTATCTTCGACCCTCCGTCGTTGTGGAGAGTATTGCAGGCGTTGACGGGCGGGTAACCGGCGTTGTACTCGAGGGGGGCGAAGTGGTTCCCGCCGACCTGGTGCTCGTCGGAGTCGGGGCGATTCCGAACATTGGGCTTGCGAAAGTGGCCGGCCTCGCCATTTACAACGGTGTACTGGTGGATGCGGCTCTCCAGACAAGCGAGCCGAACATCTATGCGGCCGGCGATATCGCGAACGCGTATCACCCGGTGGCCGGGATGCACCTGCGCAGCGAGCACTGGGCGAACGCCCTGAACGGCGGCCTTGCCGCCGCCCGTTCAATGCTCGGCGAAGAGGTGTCGTACGACAACATCCCCTACTTCTACACGGACCAATTCGATCTCGGCATGGAATATTCGGGGTTCGGCCCCCTGACCCGTGGAGCGGAGGTCGTTTACCGCGGAGACCGCGCAGGCCGCGAGTTCATCGCGTTCTGGCTGGCTGGTGGTCGTGTGGTCGCTGGAATGAATGTGAATGTCTGGGATGTGAATGAAGCGGTGCAGGGCATCATCCGCCGAGCCAACCCGGTCGATCCCGCTCGGCTTGTTGATGAAAACGTGCCGTTGGACGAGCTATGACTAGGGAAATCACCGAAGACATCCCGATCCCAAGTCGACGCTGGGCTTCGAGTGTCGCGAGCAACACAGGTCTGGGCCGTGCAGTCGATGCTGCGCGGGTGTTCTTCGAGGTCGAGACGACAATACCGACCCGCCACGGACTTTTTGTATTCCGCGCCTACCGAGACGTGATCACCGGCAGTGAACACCTCGCGATCATTTCTGGTATTCCGGCCGACGGTGCACTCGTACGAGTGCACTCGGAGTGTTTGACCGGCGAAGCGTTTAGTTCACACAAGTGCGAGTGCGGACCCCAACTCGATACCGCGCTGCAGACCATTCACGAGAACGGAGGAGTTGTGATTTACATGCGTGGTCACGAAGGCCGTGGGATCGGGCTCATCAACAAACTGAAGGCTTACCGCCTCCAAGAAGACGGCCTCGACACGTTCGACGCCAACCTCGTGCTCGGTCTCCCTGCTGACGACCGCGATTATTCTGCCGCCGCCGCGATCCTTGATGATCTCGGGATCGGTGCGGTACGCCTGCTCACAAATAACCCTGACAAGGTTCATCAGCTTGTTGAGCACGGTATCACTGTGCTCGAACGAAAACCTCTTATCGTCGGGCTACATAGTCACAACGCCGGGTACTTGAGAATAAAACGCGACCGCATGGGACATCTGCTCGGCTCGCTCTGACCCGGACAGGAAGTCTGACGAGTGGGGGAGTATCTCAGTGGTGTTTCCGTAGGTTCTCATTGGTAGGACTTTGTGTTCGGCCAACGGTCCTGAAATGTAATGGCGAATGTTTTGAGAGCTGGCTTCCAACGTAGCGTCCACAGTGCTCGGTTTACTCCCGTCGGGTCCAGTGCGCCCGTATAGTGAAGTGAGACAAGTGCTAGGCGAATCTGCGATACCCGCATCCCCAAAACAATGCTCTCTCGCTCATCGGCTTCATTGACGAGCACTACAGCGTCTACGAAGTCATCGAAATGACCCGTCGAGTGCTCCCACTTCGTCACTACGAAACCCTGACCCTCGGCATAGTCTCCACGAATCGGAGGTAAGGCCACGTTCAGCTTCGCTGGATACGGTGGAAATCATGACCTACGCGCTTCGCTCCCTCGACGCTCTCGATCTTCCCGAGGTGCTCACGCTCAACAACGAGGCGGTTCCCGCCGTCAATGCTCTTGACGCTGATTCGCTCGCAGCCCTCGTAGCTACTGCTGCACACTCGGTCGTGGTCACGATGGTGGGGGATGTGCGGACCGTGGTTGGTTTCGTGATCGGCTTTGCCCCATTCGCCGAGTACGCGAGCGAGAGCTACCACTGGTTTGAAGCCCGATCGAGCGACTTTCTCTATGTGGACCGCATCGTAGTGGCGCCGAACGCACGAAGTCAGGGCATCGGCGAATTGCTCTACGCGTCAGTCTTTCAGGCTGCCCGGGAGGCCTACGCCGCCGAAGTGGTTTGCGAAGTGAATACTTTTCCGCCCAATCCACGGTCGCTAGCCTTCCATTCTCGTCTCGGCTTCACGACGATCGGCGAGCAGTCCAACACGGGCGACACAGTTGCCGTCGCACTACTCACGGCGTCCGTGTCGTAGCTCCTTGCGGCCTCGCCGTGCCGGCTTTAGATTGCACGGGTGAATGACGGTCGAAGCGATGGTTCTCGATGTTGCAAGACTCAGGAGTAACGCTAAAGGCTCTTGTCAAGCCCAAGCCACGTATTCTGGCCAGAACTGAGTCTGGGTTGCTGCGGCTAATCGCGCTGTCCGAATTATCCGCAGCAACCCAACACACAACGGCGCAGAACCGAGGTGCGTGCTTAGTTCTGCGCCGCAGGGTTGATCAGATGTCGCTGGCGATCTCAAATTGCGTGATTGTCGGGGGGCTGGCGAGGAGGGACCCGATTTCGGTAGCGCCTGCTCCGGCGCGCCAGTCACGGTAGGCCGTATCGGCTTCGGTTGAGGCCCAGCGTTCTAGAAGGATCAAGTGTGTTGCATTTTCTGTATCAACGAGCACGTCGACACCTAGGCAGCCGTCGAATACGCGGGTCTGGGCAAGGATTTTCCTCAGCATCGCGGGCGCCGCCGCAACTGTTTCTGGTTTGAGTTGAAGGTCGAGAATTACGGTGAGAGACATGAGAGCTCCAAATCATGTGGGTGGCGGGAAGACCGATAGAAGTTTAGAAGCTGAGGATCTGGTATCCCTCGATCACGAGGTTTCGGACGCTGGCTTCGCCCTTGTATTCGGTGAGCAGGTTCCAGCCGCCCTGAGCGATTTCGTCGGAGACACCGTGGGAGGTGACGCAGAATGCGCAGGCACCACGGATGTTGTCCGTGAGCGCTACGGCGAGGGGGTTCATCTTGTGGCTGGGCGCGGTGATCGCGGCCAACGTTTCAACGCCGGAGCCGTCGAAGACGACGATGACATCATCGCCTGCTTGCTTGAATTCGAGGGCAGTCTTGAGGCCGCGGTAGACGCGTGAGGCGTCGGAGGTGATCGGCTCATAGATAACGACGGCAATTTTCAAATCTGGCATGGTGTGCCTTTCTTTTTAGGTAGACCGCTCTGGCCACTACTAACTATACCGATCGGTCTGGTAAAATCCATTCATGGAATCTACGATTGCCACGCCAGTGCAGAGCGCGCGGGTGCGCCTGCTCGCATCCGCTCGTCGTCTTTTCCACGAACACGGCATCAATGCCACGGGAATTGATCTCGTTGTTCGTGGCGCGGGGGTGGCGAAGGCTAGCCTCTACAACAACTTCGCCAGCAAGGAAGCGCTCGTCGTGGCATACCTGGAGGAAGAACTCAACGGATGGGTCGATCACGCCCAAGCGCTGGATGATCCTTGGTGGTCGTCGCGGGAGAGGGTCGCTGCCCTTTTCGAAGCGCTCGCGCGCTCTGTCGAATCGCGCACGTTCTACGGCTGCCCGTTCACCAACGCGGTGATCGAACTGCCGGAGTGCCTCTCGGTGCGGCACGTCGCGAACCGTTACCGTGACGCGGTTCGCATGCATCTTTCCGAACTCGTTGAGGAGGACCCTGGCACGAGCGTCGTTTCCCGCCTCGTGCTGTTGTATGACGGCGCCATCACTGCCGCGAAGGTCGCCCATGACGCCGCTCTGGTGCGCGAAGCCAGCACCCTGGCGCAAGAACTCGTCTGACGACGCGGCCGATTCACCCGGAAGCGCGGGCCGCGCGCGACCTCGCCGTGAGAATCTGGCAGGCCTTTTCCAGCTACGCGATGAGCGTCTTTGACGATTGGCATCCAGCGTGGAAACGCATGCGCGCGCTCATGCGTCCCGGCGGCCGTGCGGGCATGGTGGATATGCAGTTGCCCGTTGGTGCCGCGAGGGTGTTTTGACCGCTCGTTCGGTGAGCCACAGCGGTCGGCGGCGCCGACCTCGATGCCCGGCCCTGGGCCGTGACCGCACGTGAGGGCGTGAGTGTGCAGTCCGCATCCGTGCGAGGCGGGCACATATGCGTCGTTGCCGGAACGATGCTCTGACCCTCGGGGGAGCAAAATGTGTTCCAGATCACAGACCTTCTCAGCGGAGGCTTTTACGCTTGTGGACAAAAGTATATGCAACGGAAAGGTTCATTCCCATGAAGGCAGTACTCAACGGCACCGTGATCGCCGAAGCGCCCCAGGACGACCTGGTCAAGATTGAAGGCAACTGGTACTTCCCACCCGCCAGCGTCAACTCCGACCTCTTGATCCCCAGCGCCACGCCCTACACCTGCCCGTGGAAAGGCGAATGCCAGTACTTCAACGTGAAAGACGGCAACACCACGCTCCAAGATCAAGCATTCAGCTATCCTGCGCCGTATCTTTCCGCCTTCGAGCGGGTCGGGCGCGATTTCAGCAACTACGTCACATTCTGGAAAGAAGTACAGATCACCGAATAATGCCCCGCGGGTGTATCGCACCCAAATTCTGCCGGCGTGATGAGAGCACCGGCGACGTGTGCGCTGAGGTCCAAGACGGGGCGACGGTGAGCGGTCCAGAACTCCGAATTCGGCGATGTGTGACCCAGATTACTGACTTGGCGGAGCGACGGCGCCTACGGTGTTAAATCAACGAGTGTGCGGCTGCATGCCCGGGAACTTTAAGAAGGAGACCCCATGCTTTTCGATAAATCCACCACGGGACTTGTGCTGACCGATCCGCAGAACGATTTCCTGAGCCCCGATGGCGTCACGTGGGCTCTGGTCGGTCAGAGCGTCGAGAAGAACAAAACCGTTGAGCACATAGAACAATTACTCGTGGCCGCTAAAGCGTCCGGTTATGGCGTCTTCGTTTCTCCGCACTATTACTTCCCTCATGACCACTTGTGGGAATTCGGTGGGACCTTGGAAAAGATGATGCACGAAATCGGCATGTTTGATCGTCCCGGTCCCTTGGACCTTGATGGGTTTGTGGGATCGGGCGCTGACTGGCTGGAACGCTTTAAGCCTTTCCTGGAAGACGGAAAGACGGTCGTCTGCAGTCCGCACAAGGTATACGGGCCGGAGCAGAACGACCTTGTGCTCCAGCTCCGGAAACGTGGAATCAGTAAAGTCATCCTCGCTGGTATGTCGGCCAACTTGTGTGTGGAAAGTCACTTGCGTGAACTGTTGGAACAGGGATTTGACGTGGCCGTCGTCGCTGACGCCACCGCCGCTGCGCAGCATCCTGAACTTGGCGACGGGTATGCGGCTGCTGTGACGAACTTCAATTACATCGCGGGGATGGTCCTGTCAACCGATGAAGCCGTGCAGATGCTCGAGTCCTCCACATCCGGAGAAGAACTGTGAACGCCTAGCCATCAGCCTATGGCGACCTGAGAGCAGTTTTCATTAACTGCACGTTGAAGAAGAGCCCCGATATCAGCCATTCGCAGGGGTTGATGGACAAGAGCATCGCGCTCGTGCGGTCTCAGGGAGTGCCGGTAGACGTCGTCCGCTTCATCGACCACGACAGTGCTACTGGCGTGTACCGGATATGCGCGAACACGGCTGGAAGGACGACGCGTGGCCCGACTAGGTATGGCCAAGCGTCGCCGCCGCTGACATTCTCGTCATCGGCGGACCGCTGTGGCTGGGTGACAACTCCTCAGTCACCCGCCAACTCATTGAGCGCCTCTACGCCATGAGTGGGCTCTTCAACGAGAAGGGTCAATACGTCTATTATAGCAAGACGGCCGGTACGATCATCACTGGCAATGAGGACGGTGTCAAACACGCGGCGATGTCCATCCTCTGCAGCCTGCCGCACATTGGCTACAGCATCCCACCGGCTGCTGATGCGGGTTGGAACGGTGAAGTCGGACCGGGACCGAGTTACCTCGCTCCTGGATCAGGTGGCCCGGAAAACGACTTTAACAATCGCAATAGGGGGTTCATGACCTGGAATCTTCTCCACACCGCACGAATGCTGGGGGGCAGATTCAACCGGTGGAAGCAACACCTCAAATATGGAGGTGGATTACGGGACGTTCAAAAGGTTGGACGGCCACAGAACTGGGGCGAGAAGCGATGCGATCGCCAGGCCGACCGCCGGGGTGGCGTCGCGAGCATCCGCAGAAATTCTGGGACCTCGTCGGGCGAGGCATCTCGAACGAAGAAGCTGGCGAGCGGGCCAGCGTGTCGGCGCCTGGATAGAGGACCGATACAACCGCCGGCGCCCCTCGATCGGAGATGTCAGCCCCGTCCCCTTCGAACTGCAATACTCGTCAGAGACCGCGGAATTTCAGCTCGCCGCTTAACCCGTGTCCACTAACCGGGGGCAAGGCCACATAAGGCGTTAGGAAACGCGCCAAAGCACCACGACTGAACGGTGCTTACCGCTTCGGCTGAGAATTTCGGCGAAAGGTCAGCCGATGCGGATGAGTTTCTTGTTCACGAATTCGCTTGCGCCGTAGCGTCCGAGTTCGCGTCCGAAGCCGCTTCTTTTCACTCCGCCGAACGGGAGCTCTGCGCTACCGGCGTCGACGAGGTTGACGTAGACCATGCCGGCTTCAATACGGTCGGCGACTCGCAATGCCTGCTCGGGATCGGTCGTAAACAGGTACGAACCAAGCCCGAAGGGAGTGTCATTCGCGAGGGTGACGGCGTCATCCTCGGAGGCTGCTCGGTAGACGAATGCTACGGGTCCAAAGAACTCCTCGTGGTAAGTGTCGTTGTCCCGCGTGACATCGGTGAGCACGGTAGGCGGGAAGAAGGTGCCAGAGCATGTGCCCGCGGTTGCCACGGTCGCTCCCTGCGCGACCGCGCGATCTACCTGCTCCTGGAGATTCTCGGCCGCAGCGAGGGATGAGAGGGGCCCGTAGTCTGCGCCGGGAACGGTCGGGTCGCTGGGGGACATGGCCAGGATGGCTGCGGTGAACTTCTCCGTGAACTCATCGTAGAGTTCATCGATCACGATGAATCGCTTAGCAGCGTCGCAGGCCTGCCCACCGTTGCGTAGACGACCAGCGACAGCGGCGCTCACTGTCGCGGCCATGTCGTCGGTACTCAGCAGGATGAACGGGTCTGACCCACCAAGTTCCAGCACGACTTTCTTGAGGTGGCGACCGGCCACCTCAGCAACGGCCGCGCCGGCGCCCTCCGAACCGGTAAGAGAGACGCCCTGCACCCTCGGGTCGGCGATGACCGTGGCAACCTGCTCGCTGTCGGCATACACGTTCGTGTAAGCGCCAGCCGGGAAGCCTGCATCATGGAAGATTTGCTCTATTGCCGCCGCCGATTCCGGGCACTGCGACGCATGCTTGAGGACGATCGTGTTCCCGGTCATGAGATTTGGACCGGCGAAGCGCGCAACCTGGTAGTACGGGAAATTCCACGGCATGACGCCAATGAGCACCCCCAGTGAGGTGGAACGCATGAACGCGGAACCCTCTCCGCCGCGCAGGGTGATTGGTTCGTCCTTCAGAAATTCCTGCGCGTTGTCGGCGTAGTACCGGTAAATGTTGGCGGCATAGTCGACCTCGCCGAGCGCTTCATCGACGGGCTTACCCATCTCGCGCACGATTACGGCCGCCAGCTCCTCGCGGCGTTCTTCATGCAAATCGCCGACCTTCCGAAGGAGTGCAGCTCGCTCGTCGGTCGAAGAGTTCCGAGACCAGCCTTGGTGGGCCTTATCAGCCGATGCGATGACCTGCTGGAGTTGATCATCGGAAATTTGAGGGTATGTTTTAATCGTTTCGCCAGTGGCGGGGTTGATCACGGCAGGGTGGCTCACGAGCCACCTCCTTTCACGGTCTAAATACTGTGCCGGAAATTGTTACGTAATACGAGCCAATCATGTTCGCTGAATTTGTCAAGACGAATCAGACCAGCGGTGTCGTTACGGGCCTTAAATGCGCCGACCCACCAGCCCAGCGATGCCTCGTTGATGCCGAGTTCGCGGGCCACGGTCACTATCGCCCTGCCAGTGTTGATCACGAGCATTACGGCCTCGTCTTTGCACCCAGGAGTGAACTCCCTGCGTGTCTTTCCCATGTGAACATTTTCTCTTGTGAGGTGTCCACTCAATGGGGCAGGGCCAACTGATCGGCCACGCGCGTGCAACGACGCGTCAGCAATCCACCGACCGACAGCAAGTCAATATCCTCGTTGCTGGCGTACGGCGTACGGCGTACGGCGTACGGCGTGATGACATCTACGTCGACCATGAGATCTCAGGAGCTCGCACATCACGGCCCGACTTCGATCGCGCGCTTGACGCCCTCCAGACGGGCGACACTCTCGTCATCACGGCTCTGGACCGGCTCGGGCGATCGACGCAGAACATGCTCGCTTTCACCGAAGAGCTCTGCGCCCGCGGTGCCAGCCTGAGGGTGCTCAACCCGGGCGGCGACGACGTCGATACCGCGACACCGATGGGGTCCATGCTATTCACGATCATGGCGGCGCTCGGGCAAATGGAACACGAAATCAAGCGAGAGCGCGTAGTCGACTCGATCAACAAGCGCCGCGACGCCGGAAAAATCTGAGCGGGCGACCTCGACTTATTACCGACAGTCAAATCCGAAACGCCCACCGGTTCATAAAAGGTGAAGAGACAGCGGCGCAGGTCGCGGTCGATCTTGGAATGTCCAGAGCGACCTTCTACCGCCGGGCGCGCGTCCTCGGGTTAGGTCATGTCCCGTGCAGTGGTGTAATTTCCGGGGTTTGATCGTTGGATTAACAACGTAACGAACCACCGTGCGATGGTCAGTGAGAACCGTTCAAAGTTCCTCACAGAAAGACACATCACACGATGGCTCTAGACCAGTCTGCCCTGCTCGCGCTCCTCTCGGAACTCAAGCTCACCAACATCACCGATCGAATCCGAATGGTTACCGAAACGCTCTACCAAGAACTCATCAACGCGGAGGCCACCGCCCACATCGGCGCGGCTCCGTTCGAGCGTTCTGACGATCGCACCAACCAGCGCAATGGGACCCGACCGCGCGTCTTGACGACCACGGCTGGGGACCTGAATCTGAAGATCCCCAAGCTGCGCCAGGGCTCCTTCTTCCCGGCGCTTCTGGAGCGACGCCGGCGCGTGGACCAAGCCCTGTTCGCCGTGATTATGGAGGCTTACCTGCACGGTGTCTCGACCCGCAAAGTCGACGACCTGGTCAAAGCCCTCGGCGCCGATACCGGCATCTCCAAGTCCGAAGTCTCCCGCATTTGCGCCGATCTTGACGGGGAAGTGGCCATGTTCCGTGGCCGTGACCTCAGTGCCACCGGATACCCCTACGTGTTCCTCGACGCCACATATTGCAAGGCCCGCGTCAACCACCGCGTCATCTCCCAGGCGATGGTCGTCGCCATCGGCGTGGCCGCTGACGGCCGCCGTGAGGTCCTCGGTTTCGATGTCGGTGACAGCGAGAATGAGGTCTTCTGGACCGAGTTCTTGCGGTCGTTGAAAGCCCGCGGTTTGGACGGCGTCAAGCTCGTCATCTCCGACGCCCACAGCGGTCTGAAGAAGGCCATCAGCACCGTTTTCCAAGGTGCAGCCTGGCAACGCTGCCGGGTCCACTTCATGCGAAATGTGCTCTCCATCGTCCCCCGCGCCAGCCAGGACATGGTCGCCGCCGTGATCCGCACCATCTTCGCCCAGCCCGACGCGACGCACGTCCAAGCCCAGTTCGACGAGGTCACCCGCATGCTCGACCGCTCTCACCCGAAAGTCGCCACAATGTTGCACGACGCCCGCGCCGACATCCTCGCGTTCTGCGGCTTTCCGCCCAAACACTGGCGACAGGTGTGGTCGACAAACCCACTCGAACGCCTGAACAAAGAGATCAAACGGCGAACGGACGTCGTCGGTGTGTTCCCCAACCCGGCGGCCCTGCTCCGCCTCGCCGGAGCGGTGCTCGTCGAGCAACACGACGAGTGGGAAGCAGGAGCCCGCCGCTACCTCTCCGAGGACTCCATGCGCCAGCTGGCCGCCTTCAACGCGGCCCTCACCAGCCCCGACGCCAGCGCCCTCACGGGGGTGATTCCCATTCCCGAGCTCAGTGCTGCATAATCAAATCAGCTGACCCGCACGGTGACGACGAATTACACAGAGATACTGGACGTGACCTCGGGTTACTGCCAGATCAACCTACTGACGACACTCTGACACCTGCGCGCTTGGGTTCTCTTGATCGTTTCGCATGGCCGGTAACAGATGATGACAGAGTCTGACCTCCACGACATTCTGGATAAAACACAGTGGTCAGAGACCAAGCAAGGGGTACGTTCGCTTTAACAGATCGAAAAACGCTGTGGGCGTACGGCCCGTCGGCGCTAAATGAAATGGAGCAGCACATGGCAACAATTCTCTGGATCATTGCGGTAGTCCTCGTTATTGCAGGCATTGTCGCGCTATTTCGACGCCAGATTCTCTGGGGTATTGTGCTCATCGTCGTGGGACTGTTGGTTGGTCCAGGTGGCGTGAGCATCTTCACTTGAGACTGCGGATCGAGTAGCCGTTTCGGGGCGTGGCGGAGCTCCGGAACGGTTTCGGCGTAAATGATCCACTGGCGCTCTTTGCTCTCTGAGGGCTGCATAACGTCGAGGAGGCCAAAGCTTTTCCTGACACTTGCGATCGTCTCGCGGATCGGACCGGCATGGACGGGTCTAATGGAGCCTTCACCACACCCGGGGCTCGACAAAGCCAGATGGACGCGCGGGCGGGAGGGACTGCACCCTTTACGAAATCAGAACCCCACGCACGACTTGACGAAAACCATGTCCTCACCCATTTAGGTCATAAAGATTTTTAGTGTTGCCCGAGACCCTGTCAGCGGACTCACTCACCACGTCGAGGGAGTGCCTTGCTACACTCGTCATTCGATCATCCGGGACCGCACCATGACCGCCGCCGAGGCGGGGCCGCGTTCCCTGGGGGACAGTCTCGGCGATCATCTGCTTCTCGAACGAGTGGCCACAGGTGACGCACTCGTCCTCAGCACCTTGTATGACGCCTTCACCGCCGAAACCTATGCAATCTGTTGGTTCAAATTCATGATGCCATCGTCGGCCGACAAAGCCATGGTCTGAACGTGGATCTTCATATGGACCCACGCCGCCGCACTCAACAAACAAGCCGGTTCAACGAAATCCATCATCCTGTCGACTGCGTGGGCCGTCACCTCGCAGCGCCGCAAAAAACCTCTTTCAGATGATTACGCGTAGTGCCTGCTAGTCGACGTGTCCAGGCCGACCATACGCTTCGAGGAGGCGCAGCCAGACCTCACTGAGTGTCGGATAGCTCGGCACCGCATGCCACAGCCGGTCGATCGGGACCTCGGCAACGACCGCGATCGTCGCCGAATGCAGGAGCTCGGCGACGTCCTGGCCCACGAAGGTTACGCCGATCAGCACCGCCCGATCGAGATCGACAAGCCCGGGCGTGACCCACGTAGACGTCGGCGAGTACCGTGGAACCGCCGAGCGAACTGAGGTCGTAGTCGAGGATGCGCACCCGATACCCTGCCTTCACTGCCGCGGCAGCGGTCAGTCCGACGGATGCGACTTCCGGGTCGGTGAAGGTGACCTGCGGCACCGCGTTGTGGTCGGCTGTGGCAACGTGTGAGCCCCATGGCTTGTCGTCGACCGGGGTGCCTGCCGCGCGAGCGACGATCACGTCACCTACGGCCCGGGCCTGGTACTTGCCCTGGTGGGTGAGCAAGGCCCGGTGGTTGACATCGCCGGCCGCACACAGCCATCCACTGTCTGGTCGCTCGGTGCCGAGCGCGGAGACGGATGCGAGGGACTCACCGACCACCCGCAGGGTGTCGTCGACCGTGAGCCAGTCGCCGTCAATGAGTCCCACGGTGGCAAGCCCGAGACCGCCAGTGTTGGGAACCCGGCCGGTGGCCACCAAAACCTCGCTCGCGATCACGGTGCCGCCGCTGGCGAGGGTCAGCTCCACGTCTCCGGCATCGGTGCGGCGGGCGGCCGTGGCAAAGTCATCAAGGAGCAGGATCGCGCCAGAATCGCGCAGCGCGGTCGCGACCAGCTCGCCGACAAACGGCTCCGAGCCACCGAGCAGCCCGCTGCGGGCGATGAGGGTGACGTGTGAGCCAAGAGCCGTATACGCGGTGGCCATCTCGGCAGCAACGACTCCACCGCCGATAATGGCCAAGCTCGTTGGGATGTCCGTCACTGAGGTCGCCTCACGGCTGGTCCACGGTGTGACCTCAGCCAGGCCTGTCACCTCGGGCAGCAGGGCCGCTGACCCAGTGCTGATAACGACGGCGTGGCTGGCGGTCAGCACTCGCACGCTGCCGTCGGCGGCAGTGACAGTGACCTCACGCGGGGCAGTCAGGGTGCCGCGCCCGCGCACCAAGTCGATTCCCACCGATTCGAGCCAGTTCGCCTGATCGGCGTCGGAGTAGTCGTTGACGATGGTGTCGCGACGCTTCAGAGTCGCTCGCGGGTCGACCACCGAGGTGACAGCCTCGGCGGCTCCGGGAACCCGCCGGGCGGCGGCGAGGACAGCGCCACTGCGCAGCAGCGCTTTCGACGGCATACACGCCCAGCAGGAGCACTCGCCGCCGATCAGAGACCTCTCGACGATCACCGTGCGTAGGCCACCCTGAGCCGTTCGGTCTGCCACGTTCTCACCAACAGTGCCGACCCCCAGCATGATAACGTCCCAGGTGTCTGCATCGGTGGAAGGTACAAGGGTCTGAATCGTCATCGAATCTCCAGCCGGGGCGAGATCCGTACCAACGGCACGGTTCGAGCAGCCTATCCCGAGCGTTCCACAACTGCCACAGCCTGGCGATCCGCCGGCCATTGATCGGTCAAGAATCGAAAGTTAGGTCGCTCGTTTTTTGAGGCGAACAAACGCGCGGTGAAACGAAACGCACGACGTTGGGAGCGGCAATGAATCTGCCTGCGCGCAAGCGCCGACAGACCGGCTACGCGAGCAGGAACACCAAGTACAGCCTTGCCTGCGTGCCCAGTACGCGATCACGACCGTCTCGCATTTCACATTATTTCAAATACGCGTTTTGGCGCTGTTTCTTTGATTGAAACGCCAGTAGTCGTAAATTACGGTGCCAAGCCGAGCTGTTCGAGCATGCCTTGTTGGTCGCTGCTACCCCACCGCTCGACAAGTTTCCCGTTCTCAAACCGGCTAATTTGCATGCCACGAACCGACATCGTTTTACCGCTGGCAGCGTGGCCCATCAGAGGTCCTTGATGGGTGCCGGTGAGGGTATAAGCGAATGCGACGTCGGTATCGTTAGCGACGAGACGCTCAACTGCGATGTGCAGGTCTGGAAAAGCGGCAATCATCTCGCCAAAGAACGCTTTGTAACCCTCAGGACCAGGGCCTTGTCCAGGGGCAGGGTCGTTATCGACCGCATCTTTTGCCACGAGGTTATCGAGAAGGTCGAGTTTTCCGCTGTTCACGGCGTCACCAAACTTTTGCTGGGCTGCGATATTCATTTCTTGACTCATGTGTTCACTCTCTTCCTAGACATTTACCGCGGATGGGTTTGTATTGGCCACGGGTGATCATATGTCTGCAATTCTTAAAATGAAAAAGACCGAACTGACCGCGTCCGATATCGAACACATATATAGGGTGGTCAGCTACGTGAAGCGACACGAAACACAGATTTCGACGCCGAGCACTCACGATGGCAATACTCGTGATGAACTAGGGGAATGAGCTGCCGCGGGCATTTCGGACAGCGGAATTAGTGGATTCTTCTACGCTGCCAATGCTGGCTGCTGATAACCATAGTGGACTTCATTGGGCCGTCGGTAACCGAGAGCGGAGTGCCGGCGTCGGCTGTTGTAAAACCCTTCGATGTAGCGAATGACGTCGCTGCGAGCTTGTGATTTCGTGGCGTAAGCGGTGCGATAAACACGCTCATTCTTGAGCATCGAGAAGAAACTTTCCGCCATGCTGTTGTCCCAACACACGCCGGTGCGGCCCATGGAGGAACGCATCCCCAGGCCGGACACGAGAGCCCGAAATTCGGCCGAGGTATAGACGCTGCCGCGGTCGGAATGCCAGATCGCGTCGGCCTCGATCACGGTCGTCGCAGCGGCGTTGCGGAGGGCGTCGGCGACGAGCTCGGTGCGCATGTGATCGGCGATGGACCAGCCGACAACCTTCTTGGAATAGCAGTCGATGACGGTGGCCAGATAGATGAATCCTTGCCAGGTATGGATGTAGGTAATATCGCCGACGAACTTCACCCCGGGGCGGTCGGCGGTGAAGTCGCGTTTGACGAGGTCGGGCATGTTGGCGGCCGCTTCGGCATCGGCTTCGGTAGTGATGCGGAAAGGCCGTGGTTGGCAGGCTACGAGGCCAATCTGGCGCATAAGCTGCCGCACCAGCTCGGGCGAGCACTCGGTCTGCTCCGCGGCGAGGTCGGCGTGGATTCGGCGGTATCCGTAGGTGCCGTCGGACTCCTCGAAGAAGTGTTGAATCCGCGCGATCAGGGCCTCTCGCCGGGCCGCGGTCGCGGACTGCGGCCGGATCGCCCAGTGGTAGAAACCGGACGTTGACACGGCCAGCCAGAGGCACATTTTCACCACCGAATTCCGGTTGGTGGGCTCAGAATTTTGGGAGTCGATGTACTCGTACTTGCTCACTACCGCTGCTCCCGCGCGAAGTAAGCGCTGGCTTTTTTCAAGAAAGCGGTCTCCGCCCGCAGCTCTTGAACTTCCCGCTCGAGTTCCTTCAGACGGGCCCGTTCCGACACTGTCAGGTCCGCTTCGGTGCCGCCGTTGGCCTCGCGGTATTTGTTGAGCCAGTTCCGGAGCGTCTCGGGCCCGACGCCGTATGCGGTGGCGACGTCCTTGATCGGTTTGGAGGTATTAATCACCTCGCGACACAGCTCGTCTTTGAACTCCTGGGTGAAACGCCTACGCGCTGCGGTCATGCTGATCTCTACTTTCAGTGAACCCTCATTTTAAGAGGGCCCACTGTCCGAGATATCCGCGGCAGGTCAGAATGACCCACTAAAAACATAGCGGCAGGGGAACTGTGCGGTCTAGCTCTCCCTGCCGCGCACGCCATAATTTGGACCACAGAACCTAGGTCACATGGGCCGCTAGGTGTTGGCCTATTCGGGCTTGAGGATAACCTTGGTCCACCCGTCGGTGCGGTCGCGAAAGTTCTTGTAGGCATCCGAGGCATCGCTAAGGGGAATCTCGTGAGAAACGATCCATGATGGCTTGGCTTTACCCACAGCTATCAGTTCGCGCAACTGCCGATTATATTTCTTCACCGGGCATTGGCCACTGCCAATGTTTATTCCCTTGAGCCACTGCAGACCGTAGTCAATAGCAATCTTGCCCTGTTTGGCGTTCTCGTCGATGCCGCCGGGATCTGCGGGCAGGAAAACACCAACAACACCAATTCCCCCGGTGATACGCACGGACTGAATCAGCCGGTTCAGAGTCATGGCGGGATCTTCGGTGCCCTGTGGGTCGTGGGCCTGATAGCCCACGCATTCACAACCTCGGTCCGCGCCAATACCCTTGGTCTGATCCAAAACAAACTGAACCGGGTCAGTCTTCGAGTCATCGATGGCGATTGCACCGATCTGCTCGGCGAGGGCAAGCCGGTCTGGGCGGCGATCCACAACCCAGACTTTACTCGCTCCCTTTATCGTCGCAGACAGGGCTGCCATCAGCCCGACCGGACCCGCACCGTAAATCACTACGGTGTCACCGGGTATGATTCCAGCCATCTCGGTAGCGTGATAGCCCGTAGGGAAGATATCCGAAAGCATCACGTAATCGTTTTGCTTTTCTACAGCGTCTTCACCCAGACGCAAGCAGTTGTTATCGCCGTAAGGCACACGCAGCATTTGGGCCTGCCCACCAGGATACGGTCCCATTCCCGCGAAGCCGTAGGCGGCGCCCGCACCGACCGGGTCTGACTGAGTGGTCATACAATAGTTAGTGAAACCGCGTTCGCAATTCTTGCAAAACCCGCAAGAAATATTGAACGGCAGCACGACGCGTTCGCCGACTTTTACCTTGTCGACGCCGTTACCGACCTCGATGACCTCGCCCATATTTTCGTGACCAAACGTGCGTCCAGTCTCAAAATTGGTGCGTCCCTCGTACATGTGCAAATCTGAACCGCAAATATTCGTGGCCGTAATGCGCACGAGAACGTCAGTGGGACGTTCAATCGTGGCATCCGGAACTTCTTCAACGTTGACCTCATTGGGGCCTTTATAAACGACTGCTTTCATTTCTTTTCTCCCTGGTTTTCATGACCGTAAACATGAACGGTCCGTCTTCTTTCGGAGGTGTACAAATTTCAGTGCCGGGGCAACCTCAAGCTGCCCGCAGATTGTGCCTAGTTTGTGTCTATCACCGTTCCATGTGCACCACCTCACCGCCGCAACTATCGCGACGCCCACACCGGGCATCACAGGCCAGTGTCCGTCTCGTACGAAGCGACCAGCAGTGTGCAGGCCGGATCAGAAGAAATTGACTGAGCCGAAAATCCTCATCACAAAAAAGCAAAAACGCAGGGGGCATTACATTCCCAGCTGCTGCGTGCTGGGGAAAGTCAAAAACACGTTCTCCAGAGACGGACATTCGCCAGCGTCAAGGACCACCGCACCCGCGCCAAAATTCTGACACACGTGCCCGCTTGAACAGACTGTGCGGTTCACTTTCACAGAACATGTGCTCGAGATGGCCGACGGATTTGGAGTTTATGTCGCGATCGGGAGTGTCAGTATTTTCCAAACGGTTACTACGTGTTGTGATGTCACGCATCTGGGCGGTGCTGTGGCGAACTTCGTGTGAGGTGTGCGGACTATCACGAGTTGTAAGCCGGTCTTCCAGCAGCGTCAGGCCTGCACATCTCCGCGCCATCCGACATCGCCGGATCCTTTCGCCTCGATGAATTTCTTAAAGTTCGTGAGGTCTTTCTTGATGGCGTGGTCGTCCAGGCTGAGAGCGGCTCCAGCTTTCTCAAGCAGCCCTTTGGCCTCCCAATCAAGCTGAACTGTCACACGCGTCTCGTTCGGGGCCAATTTATGGAATGTGACAACTCCTGCGTGGTCGACTTGGCCGCCAGTGCTGTTCCAGGCAACACGCTCGTCGGGGTGCTGCTCAGTTATCCGAGCCTCAAACGTACGCTCCACTCCGCCGATTTTGATCGTCCACTCGGTAAGAGTGTCGGTTACTTGTGTGATGGATTCAATAAAGTTCAGGAATTTTGGAAACTCCTCGAATTTTGTCCACTGGTTGTACGCGACGGTAACGGGAACGTTGACGTCGACAGTCTCGATGGCGTTGGGCATGATGACCTCCTAATGCGAATTCAACGGATGAAATAGTTTTGCAACCCCTTTCACCGTACCGAAGGCAAATCCAAGGTCAACCCCGGGAAGCAAAACTCACAAGGGACAAGAAGGTGCCTGTGCGCGGAACCGCAACAGCGTGAACGAGCGTCAGGACGGGCTAAACGACGGGCGAGGGATACCCTTCAAAATCTCTCTCGGTCCCCGGGCGAAGCGCGACCAAAATGCGCTTCAGATCGATGACGATCGCGGCCGTGGGGCTGAGCGATGTCGCTCCGGCGCCCAACGCTTGCATGCCGTGCAGAATCGCCTTGACTGCCACGACGGCAGCATCAAAAGGTGCGCTATCACGCGGGCCGTCGTTCGTTGCGCGCAAAGTTTCCGCTACCGCGTGCAGGGCATCGCTGAGAACCGGCTGTAGCTCGGGCGGTAGCTCAAGGGGAATAGGTTTACCCCAGATCATGCCTGCAAAAACCTCAGTCAAGTTGCGCACGTGAAAAGTGACGTTCTCCAGAGCCGTAAGGTCCTCATAATCAACAACAAGATTTCTGCGGTTGAACCGAGCGCGAGGGTTACCCTTACGGCTCTCGTCGGCGTGTTGCACAGCGGACCTGACGTCTCGGGCCGCGTCGGTGAGTGCGTTGCCTCTGGTCGCCCAGAGTTCACGCTTCGGAGGCCAAATCTCGACCAAGGCCACGCCGATATCGTTGAGGTGTGTGGCGAGGGTGCGTCGAAAACTAGTCAACTACTCGACAGCCGTGCCGACGGCAAGCGGTGGTAAAATCAGCAGGTCGACTAAAAGCCCCACCACTATTCCTAGACAGACTTGGGCGAAATAACCGGCCGAGTAGTTATCGGCTTCTGGGCCCCCGATGATGAGAACGAAAAAAGCAGTCAGGGGTACGTGTTCTCCGCCCACACCAAGCCATCGCATTCCTCCGATAAGAGAGCCGAGGCCGGTGACTAGCGAGATCGTCCACACGCTGGGCTCGCTCAGGAGGAGCACGGCCCCGGCGAGGACGATTCCCACAGTGAGCCCAGCGAGGGTTTGCAAAGCGCTACGGAGCGAACGCATAAGCGTGGGATGCATGCTCAAAAGTGCGCCCAGCGGCGCGTAGTACCGCAATTCCTGAGCATCTCCGGGGAGGAAAGGGGACAGCGTCCAGGCAATCGCCACAGCAACAGCGATCTTGGTGACCTGGAGGAACCGCGGAGGTCGAAGACGACGGCGAACCGACGCCAACCGTGATGCGTTCCACGGGAAAATCGTTCTCGGCATCGTCTGATTCGCTGCTAAAGCAACGGAGAGTTGGGATCCGCTCGCCTGCAGGTCAAGCGCAGATGCTGGCGAGGTGCTGGGAAACATCCGACAAGAGAAACACTCCCGCAGTAAGCCGGTAACGAAACTGACTCGAAAGGTTGACACCTTCTGTCACTTTATTCATGCAGATTCCTGAACCATCGAGATCTTTTTTAAGGCTAAGCAGCCATCAAAAACAGCAATATTCCCAGTTCGGGCACACGCACCTGCGGCCAACAAATAATACCAGCGAACAAAAAATCTTCCCCCTCAACGCCGCAAGATAAGTCCGAAAGCCCCAAATGGCAGCTCCGACTGCTTGACTATCACCATGACCGCAGATTTACTTTATCCTTCTGGATATAACGCCGAGTTCCTTAAAACTTGTGTGCCGCTTCCGGCCTCTCCCGGGGGAACCCTGATTCGTGAACTGCTTTACACACATTTCACCGTGCTAATCGACCCTGCGCGCCGCCTCGCGCTCGTGACCGGCGTCAACATCAACGGAGACCAGCTCGTTACCGCTGACCGGGGCGACGACTGGCACCTCGACTCGCGTATCCCGCTCTATGAACAGGCCGGGGAAGACGTCTACGCCAGAAACAAACTCGACCGCGGACATCTCGTCCGGCGCCAAGACCCTGTGTGGGGCGACAAAACGATAGCCCGTCGAGCGAATTACGATACCTTTGCTTACACCAACGCCGCACCCCAAGCCGGAGTCTTTAACCAATCGAAACAACTCTGGCTCGGCCTCGAGGACCACGTCCTCACCTATGCACGCACCAACGGTAACCGCATCAGCGTCTTCACTGCCCCCGTGCTCTCAGCCGAGGATCCGATATACCGCGGCGTGAAAATCCCACAAGCGTTCTGGAAAATTGCTGCATGGACAGCGACCGCAAAAAACTCCACCGTTCTGCGCGCTGCCGGATTCGTCCTCGACCAAAGCCCACAATTAAAAGACATCGAGCTCGACACGGTCCGCGCTCCTGCCCTCATCGACAATAATCCCCCGCCGCTTGGACCGTACCGGACCTATCAAGTACCGATCACCGACATTGTAGGCCTTACCGGGCTCAACATGGACGCCTTATCCGAAGCGGACGTCTACGCCCGGACCCCAGTTATCCGAGAAGGAACGGACCACCGAACGCACTGGATCGAACTGGTCGACATCGCAAGAATCCACCTCTGACCACACTGAATCTTCTACATCCAGCTCAGTTTCGCGCACAGGTATCTGGACTGCTGCGGGAATTGCGCTGTCCGAAATGCCCGCGGCAGCTCAGCCCTCTGGGCCGTGCTCCGTGACCACACCCACTACCAGGAACCAACTACGATCCCAATGCTCAAAACTGCTTGATAAAGACATTGAGATTCCCAATGGCCAGGTATGGCACGGTCAGAAACTTCTGCAGGTCGCTCGCTGATCATGATCATGTCGGGGATCTTGCCCGAGTTCTTCGCGGCAGGCCGTCTCGGCCGACGAATCGCACGGCCGGTTCGCAAGTGTTGATGCAGATCAGCACGTAAATGACCGCGGCCCTGCACGTAAAGTGCTTGGTAAATCGCTTCGGGGCTCACCCGCATCTCCTGCCGGTCCGGGAACACTCTCGCCAAGTGGTCACTGATTTGTTCCGGACTCCATTTCACGCACAGCTTCGTCTGCACCAAGGATGCCAGTTCCGGGTGATCGAATTTGCTGGCCTTAGGTCGACGCCCGCGAAGCTCAGCCTGTTTATGCGCCGCATACGGGGCATACCTCGTTCGTGCTCGAGGGCCAGCCTTGGAACCACCGCGAGCTAACTCCCGACTGATCGTCGCCGGAGACCTGCCCACCTCGGCAGCGATCGCCCGCACACCGGCACCGTTCACGTGCAAGTCCGCGATCCGCAACCGCTCTTCCAAGCACAAGTACCGCCCAGACCTCTCGGCCTCCGGAACAGGGATCCGTCCTCCCGTTGCTTGACGCCAACGCCGTCCAGTTCGTCGATTCACTCCCACAGCACCACCCGCCGCCGTCAGCGTCGACCCTTTAGACATCAACACCCAAAACCGAGCCTGCATCTCCACCAGCTCACACTTCGACCACATCGGCAACACCTCTCAAAATGGAGTGTCGCAACGACCAGTTGAATCCGCCAAACCTCATACGGGACAGTGAAAACGGTGGAGCGGTCGCACTCATCGAACGCTCAATACGGTGGACTAATAAGGCTCAAAATGGAAGCGTTTGAAACGCTCAAAATAGTGTACTAGTCGAGGTACGTGGAAGGGTCATCACAAGGAACGGTATCAGAGACGAATCATCGACGACACGCTCGACGAGTTGTTCCCTTCCTTCGCGGCGATCTCTATCGACGGGGCTCGCGCGATCGGCAAGACCTCCACCGGGCGGCAGCGAGCGAAGACAATTCTCGACTTGGACCTCCCTGAAATGCGGGAGTTGATCAGTGCGGATCCGAAATACTTGAGCCGAGTAGACACCCCCGTCCTCATTGACGAATGGCAACATGTCCCCGAGGTCTGGGACCGTGTTCGTCGCCTCGTCGACAGTAACTCGGCCGGCAAACGGTTCATCTTGGCCGGCAGTGCCGCACCCGTTGGCGCCCACCTCCACTCCGGAGCTGGGCGCATCATCAGATTCCAAATGCGACCCCTCTCCATCGCGGAACGCAGCCTGGCGACGCCCACAGTCCGCGTCCGCGAACTGCTCAGCGCAGACACCCCGGAAATCCACGGTTCAAGTGACGTCGAGCTGCGTGACTACGTCCGCGAAATCACCGCCTCGGGATTTCCACAACCCCGCCAGATGACCGATCGTGCCCGCGCAGTGTGGCTCGATGGCTACATCGAGCGAGTCATCACGCACGACTTCACCGAACAGGGACACAGCATCCGCCAGCCGGAACTACTGCGCGGCTGGTTGCGCGGTTACGCCTCAGCCACTGCCTCCGCAACCACGTTCGCGAATATCGGCGCCAGTCTCGACCTAGGTGAACCAACAGAACCGACAAAGAACACGTCGATCACCTACCGGGACGTCCTGAGCAGCCTCTACCTGCTTGACCAAGTCGACGCATGGTCGCCCAGTCAGAAACTCCTGTCACGAGATGCCCTCGCGCCGAAGCATTTTCTCGCGGATCCGGCACTTTCCGCCCGCCTGCTGGGCCTCAACGAAGCCAAACTGATGTCAGCTGCTGCGCCCGCGACCAACACCGGCGACCGGGCTCGCCTCGGCGATTTCTTCGAGGCACTCGTGGCCCTTAGCCTCCAGACCTATGCGGCAGCGAACGACGCGAAGAAGTCACACTTCCGCGACCATGACGGGCGGCACGAGATTGATTTCATCATCCACCGAGGAGATGCGGAAGCTGTCGGCATTGAAGTCAAGCTCAAATCCGCGGTCACCGACCACGACGTTCGCCACCTGCTCTGGCTGAAGAAGTCGCTCCCCGACCACATCGTCGACCTCGTCGTCATCAACACGGGTACCCATGCGTATCGTCGACAGGATGGCGTGGTGGTCTTCCCGCTCGCCTTGCTCACCGCCTTACGGACGATGCACGCGCCAGAACGACTCAAGCAGCTCACGGTACGTCACTCACACAAAGCGCCCGTAAGCGGAAGGCGGATTCAACGGGCCACGTTTAAATGTGCTCCGGGAATAGGTTGGAGGGAAAGGCGCTGAGGTAGTGGGCTAGCATAGCGAAGTCTTAACTTCAGTTTGGTAGCCCGTCCATCACTGTATGGTCCGCGTTCGGTATGGACTGCGTTCAAGGCGGGTACTCCACTTCGCGTGGACCCAATCCAACCAGTGGTGAGTCAGGTGCACAGGTGCACGACTCACGCGCGCGCCCTGGTCTCCACACTGCCAGGCTTGGGTTCAGGATTTGTAATCCGGACGCGATCTGGTTGGAAGCCGTGTTCTATTCCCCAGAGCACCGCGTTAGTCCTGCTGTTCGCCCCAATTCGTCGATAGCAACTTCGGATGTAGGTTTTGATCGAGTTGATCGACAGGTGGGTTCGCTCGGCGATCTGCGTGTTACCGAGCCCCTGCGTGATCAGGGCCAAGATTTCGGCTTCACGCTCAGTAAGGCCTCCCTCTCGGCCCGGCCAGTCGCCCATGACAACCGCTGAGATGTCCTTGCGTCCGGCGTGGATCCGCTCACCGTCGGCGTGGATCGCCTCCAGTGCGGCTACGAACCCGGACGCGGGTAGGCCTTTGGAGATGTACCCACCAGCTCCGTTAGCGAGCGTGGCTTCCATGTGCGCCGGATCAAGAGTCCACGAATAGACAGCCACCACCCCGACCAACGGGTTCGAGGCAAGCTCGCGAACCGCGGCCTGATCTCCACGAGTGGCCGCGAAAGTGTCGTAAAGAGCAATGTCAACTCGATGGTTAACCTGCTTATTTGCATCGAGCTCGACCACTCGAATCCTGTTATGGTACGAGCGCAGCATCTCCGCGACACCGCGAACGACCACCTCGTAATCATTGACCAGAGCGACACGAATTGGATCCATACGTCTACGATATGGTGTACGTTCTGATCTGGGTGAAAGTTCACCCCTTAGGGTGAGGTTGTCGCGCACAGCTCGGCATATTGTCGGCTTATGACCCTCTTTCCCCGATCTTCTGATGACATGCCTCACCGATCGCTTCGACCACTCTCAGACTCTCCGTCTGCACCGCACCCCGCCCCCCTTCGATGGGAAACGGTCAGGCAGAATAAAGTGCCCACGATCTACCTCCCGCAGCAAGACCGTGGCAAGGGACTCGAACAGCCAAACCCGGCGCGCGCGACATTCATACAGAGACCGAGACGGGGGAAATCGACAACCGGAGGTGACGAGACGCAGAGCGTGACCCGCGTCTCGGGTAAGCGTCGTTCGAACTTTCCGAAGATGCTCACGATCCGAGAATTGCTCGCCGAACTGGGCAAAATCGAAGACGCAGCGAGAGTATCCCGCGGCAATGAAGTGGATGCCCGTATGTGGACAAGGCGAGAGCAGGAGATCATCCAAGAACTCCACCGGCGCCGCGACGGGCTTGGTCCCGACCGTAACAACCGCTAACCCGACGAACTCGGTTCGCGGAGCTTAGCCTCAATGCCGTTCAGTTAAGCACTTGAATGGTGATTTCTTGCTCGTGATTGGGTTGTGGCCAGTGGGCGTGGTGGAAGCGTTTGGCGGGCCATTTCGAGACCTTGCGTTTGATGACGCGAGGGTTTGATCGTCGTCGGCGCGCGGGATTCAGCCTTCGGATGAGGGCGCGGATGGCATGATGCCAGACTGCTGTGGCGTGGTCAGGGTGCGGAGGGGGAAAAATCGCCCTGTGCCACTGAGCGGCGGGCGATGCGGAGTGCGGCGATGAAGGAGACCCGGTCGGGGTCGCGGTGAGCGTGCTGGGCGGCCTCGACCATGAGGGTGCGGATCGCGTAGTGGCAGCACAGGTGGCCCCAGATTTCCTGCTTGACCAGGTCCGGGGATTTGGACCGCAGCACCATGCGCGGGCCGCGTTGGTGGGTTTTCAACTCGTCGAACACCGTCTCGATCTCCCATCGTTCGGAGTACACGGTCGCGAGTTCTTCGGCCGAGGCCTCGGCCGGATCCAAGATCGTGGTCAGCAGACGGTAGGAGTCAGGATTGTCGCGTCCGTCGTCGATCGTGTAGTCCACGACGCGAACCGTCAATGGTGTCGTCAACTGCCGCCCCGTGCCGGAGGTCGGAATGATCGTTGCCAGCCAGGACCCGTCAGCGAGGGTCTCCTGGTGCCGGGGGCGGAGGTTCGTCTTGACCCGCCAGAGCAGATCAGCGCCCGTCGCTGCTGCCTGTGCCCACAACCGGAAGCCGTAGAAGCCGCGGTCAGCGAGGACCAGCATGCCCGGCTTGAAGCGGCCGGTCAGCTCTCGGGAGAGTTCAATTTCTGACGTCGTGCACGGGCCCATCACCGCGTCCAGAACGGCATGCGTTCCGCACTCGGCCAGCGCCACCAGGCGTGCCTGCGGAAAAGCAGATTGCTCCCCACGGCTGACCGGTGGCCGGCCAAAGAACTCCGTATTCACCACGCTGTCGGCCAGATCCAGGATCGTTCCGTCGATGGACATTAGACGCCGCCCAGCCAGCCACGACCTCGGCGTGTCAGGCCTAGCCAGCGGCCGAGCTACGCGGGCAAACAAGTCCCGCACCGGTTCGAACCCCAGCCGCCTGCGCGCCTGAAAGATGGCCGACTTTGACGGCGGCGCAAACGTCTCGGACCAGCCAGTTGACCACGACAGCCCATTCGTCAGCTGAGCGAACACATCCTCGTAGGACGCTTCGGCATACAGGCCCATCCCGATGGAGAAATACGCCATCACCCGTGCCGGCAACGCCCGGTTACGCTGCTCCGTCCGCCCCGCGGCCTGGACCACCTCGTCGATGACATCAGCCGGGAACACACGGGTCAACAAGCCGACCGATACCAAATCCGACAACCGACGGTCCGAGACCGGCTTCACCCACCCTGTACGCGCCATAGCCACAACGTAACACGAGAATGCTTAACTGAACGGTATTGGGCTTAGCCTGAATCCACCGATCGACGTGAGGTTCTGACGGCGCGTTAAACCGAGAATGCCCATCTGATCAGGTAAAATAGGACTTGTCTAGAGGTCAACGTTACCAAGCAGAGGGGCATCTCGTAGATGCAAGTTTCCCACACCAACCGCGCCGTTTCTGCATCATTCACCGACCCGAATCTTGTATCGTCCGCTGGGTTGGTCCCGATCATGAAATTGGCCGCCCGTGCGGGATTGGCTACGGGTGCTCCGGGGTGCGCGGCCTCAACGCCATCCTCGCGACAGTCAAGACCGACGTATCAGCGCCGATCATCATCGGCCAGCGACTGCGCCGCGGTTCCTGCCGATCACCGCGCGGCGCCGCACGCCCCATCAGAGACGCCCTGGCTACGACCAAACGGCTCCGCGGAGCCGACACGGCACGCGTGCCCTTTCGTGCCGACTCTGCCTTCTACGATCACGCCTCAATCAGCGCGGCCCTGAAAGCTGGTGCCGACGTTTCGGTCACCGCCCGCATGGACCCCGCCATCAAACGAGCAATCGGAACGATCCCCGGCACTGCCTGGACAGCAATTGAATACACCAACGCCATCTACGACGAGGGCACCAAAACGTGGATCAGTAACGCCGAAGTCGCCGAGGTCCCGTTCACCGCGTTCACGTCCCGCAAGAAGAACGAGCAGATCACCGGGCGCTTGGTCGTGCGGCGGATCCCGGAACTGAACAAGAAAAACGTCGACCAGCCAACCCTGTTCGACACCCACCGGTCCCACGCTTTCTTCACCACCAGCACCCTCGACACCGTCACCGCCGACAAAACCCACCGCGCCCACGCCACGGTAGAACTCGTGAATTCCGACCTGAGGAGCAGCGCTCTGGCGCACCTACCCTCAGGCGGTTTCACCGCCTATGCGGCCTGGCTGGTCATGGCCGTGATGGTGCTTAACCGCACCCGCGCCGCTGCGACGACCGAGGGAAACGGTCTTGCCTGAGCGACCACCGCAACGATCCGCCGGAAACTTATCAGCGTCCCCGCCAGAATCTCGACCTCCGCGAGGCGCATCACCCTGCACCTGCCCGAACACTGGCCCTGGGAGAAACCCTGGACGGCCCTGTTCAACCAGAACTTCCGCCCGAGACGACCCGCCTACATCCACATCAACAGGAACACCAGTGGAACACCCCGGGCCGCGAGCCCCGGACCACACCCACGCCCGAAACGCCAAAACCTCGCCAAACCAAAATCAGGATTCCTTCAGACGCCGACCGGTGGATTCAGGCTTATTCGTGGCCGTCGCGACATCGTAAGCGGCAAGGTGGACAAGCTTTTGCGCCGGAGTGATCGAACGCCTCCGCGTCGGACCACCCGATCTTGGCCCTTCGGGAATGCTGTTGTTCATAGGACTATCGTCGCGCACGACGCTTATTGATGGGCTGGACATGGTGAATCAGTTCCTAGTTCTCGCCCCTGCAACACGGCGGACTTGCTATTAGCTACTGGCCTCACCCGATCCTGACACGCAGGGGGTTACGAAATGCTGCGTTCAGCAGGTCCGCAACGCCAAAAGTTTCATCGAGTGTGAGCCCGACCAGATCAAGATCTTGGCCAAAATAGGCGCCGCCCGCCGGTCGCACAGTCTGCGGGAAGCCTTTGCGCAGCACTGCCCGATAACGACAATTGGGCGGTGTATTTGCCGGCAACGGCATGCTGCCAAGGGGCGGGGGTATGTTAGAGGGTGGTGCAAGCGGCATCGGAGCTGGTCGAGGTACCGCCGGTCTGGACCGCTCATCACGAGGAGATTCAATGTCGAATCAGGGTCATAAACCGTGTGCAACGGGAGATCTCGAGGTCCGTAGTCTGTCCGATCATGAATGGCGTGTGAGCGATCGACGCTGCCATGAAAGGTCGCCCGAGAAGGTGCTGGGTTACATCGAAAAACGTGGTTCCGTTTTTGAAGTCATGAACATAGAAGCACCGCGGCGACATGTCATGTTCGATCATTTCGAGTCGGCGGTCGCCTCGTTTGTGTCAGTTTTTCCGGCTTAGATTTTATCCACGGTGTTGGCGTCAACGTGCCGATTCACTCAGCGCGACAATAACGTGTCGACGTTGCGGCGTTTAGATGAAACCGGCGCGCCTCAGGCCGCCGACGCTGATGTTTTGTGACGTGTGGTGTTCGGTAATGATCGTTCGCACGACACTCCGGGACAGGTTCAGTTGGTCGCGGAATCACAGGGTGGGTTTTGTAATACTTGGCGTGTACCCGTCTATGTAACGCACTACCGAGTTGGTGATGCGGTTTTGTTATGCCAATTGGATACGGCCGGGTCTCCACCCGAGACCAGCACCCCGAAGCCCAACACGATGCCCTGACCGGGGCCGGTTGCGAACAGGTCTTCCTCGACACAGCGTCGGAGACCCTCGCCGGCCGACCCGAACTCGACAAAGCTCTACTCTCGGCCAACCGGGCTGGCGATCAAATCGTGGTGACTAAACTCGACCGGCTCGGCCGGTCGTTGGAAAACCTCATCGAGTTATCCAACACCCTGCAGGCGCGCGGCGTTGACCTGGTAATACTAGACCAGGGCATCCCGGCAGTTGATGAGTTCAGGACGCGGATTCGCCGATACCAGGCGGTTGCGTATACTCATTTTCAGCGACACGGGGTGCCGACTGTATGACGGTTGGCTGAGATGACACCCGTTGAACCTGATCTAGTTCGAACTAGCGAAGGGATGTCACGGAGAATTACGTGCACCGTATTGGTGCCGGATCTCGTCCTTTCGCCTTACCCAAGGTGAAGAAAATCATGCAAATAGCAGAACAGATTGTCCTGGTCACCGGCGGCGGACGCGGCTTGGGTACAAGCATCGTGCACGCTTTCGCGGCTCAGGGTGCCCGGGTAGTCATTAACTATCGCAACAGCGCCGCAGCGGCGGAGACCCTGGCTGCTAGATATGGCCGTGAACATGCTTTTGCTGTGCGGGCTGACGTGACCGACCGATCCCAGGTCGCGGCAATATTCACGCAGGCTCAGGCATATTTTGGGTCTCCTGTGACAACGGTGGTCAATAACGCGTTGGCCGATTTCAGTTTTAACGGCGATGCTCGCTCTGGCGCTGCCGACATCAGTTGGGACGAGTTTGAGGCGCAGTTCTCTGGCAGTGTCCGCGGTGCCCTGAACACGACGCAGCAGGCGCTGGCAGGCATGCGTGAGGTCGGGTTCGGCCGCATTATCAACATCGGCACGAACCTGTTTCAAAACCCGGTGGTGCCGTACCACGACTACACGGCCGCCAAGGCTGCCCTGCTCTCCCTGACCCGCACCCTTGCCTCAGATCTTGGCCTGCATAACATTGCTGTGAACATGGTCTCCGGTGGGCTGTTGCGCACCACGGATGCCAGCGCGGCCACCCCCGAGGACGTGTTCGACTTCATTGCCGCGTCTACCCCGCTGCGCAGGGTGACAACCCTGGCCGAATTTGCCGATGCGGTACTTTTTTTTGCTTCCCCCTGGGCGCGGTCGGTCACCGGTCAGAACCTGGTGGTCGACGGCGGCTTGGTGATGAACTAGGGCCGCGCCGGTTATGTCGGCCCCGCGCCAGCTCCACTTCAATGCGTTCCTTATGGGTTGTGGCCACCACGGTGCCGCCTGGCGGCGGCCGCAGTCGCCCATCGAGCAGTTGGGGGACATCAGTTTCTATGAACGGCTCGCCCAAAGCGCTGAACGTGGCTTCTTTGACGCCGTGTTCTTCGCCGACGGGCACGCCGTCAATGATGTGAGCACCGGCCCGCGGTGGTTTCTTGAGCCGTTGACGGCGATGGCCGCGATGGCGCGGGCGACGAGTCGGATCGGGCTGGTCAGCACTATCTCGGCGACCTTTTTTACGCCTTTTCACGCGGCGCGCATGCTTGCATCGTTGGATCACATTAGTAAGGGGCGCATTGGCTGGAACGTGGTCACTTCCATGTTTGACGCCGAAGCCCGCAACCATGGAATGGACGTGCTGCCCTCCCACGACCAGCGCTACAGCCGGGCAGCGGAGTTCATCGAGGTGGCACTGAAATTGTGGGATTCGTGGGAGGACGATGCTCTGGTCCTGGACCGCGGAGGTCTCTATGCTGACCCGGCCCGGGTGCAAGCGATCGGCCACTCCGGCGAACACTTCCGGGTGGACGGCCCACTGACGGTGCCGCGCCCGCCGCAAGGTCGACCGGTACTGTTCCAGGCCGGCGCCTCCGGCCCTGGCCGGGAGTTGGCCGCCCGTTATGCCGAAGGTATCTATGCGGTGGCATATGACCTCGCCAGCGGGCAGGAGTATTACCAGGATGTGAAGAGGCGCATTGCCGTAGCCGGCCGCGATCCGGATGCGGTGTTGATCATGCCCGGCCTCGTCACCTATGTGGGGTCCACACAGGCGCAGGCGCGGGCGAAGCAGGCGGAGATCGACGCCCTCCTACCGACCGAGCAGTCGCTCGTGCAGCTGGGAACGTTCGTGCAACAGGATTGCAGCAACTGGGATTTGGATGCGCCGGTGCCGGCGCTGCCGCCGCTGGCTGGCTTCACCGGGCCGCAGGGCCGGTATGCGACCATCCTACGAATTATCCAGGCTGAACAGCCCACGGTCAGGCAGTTACTGGGCCGGCTCGCCGCCGGCGGTGGGCATTGCACCATGGTCGGAACGCCCGAGCAGATCGCCGATCAAATCGAAGTGTGGTTTCATTCCCTTGCCGCAGACGGCTTCAATGTCATGCCGCCGCTGCTGCCGGAATCCTTGGACGAGTTCGTGGACCGGGTGATCCCCGTGTTGCAACGGCGCGGCCTGTTCCGCACCCGCTATACCGCCGAGACCTTACGAGGGCACCTGGGGCTGGAACGCCCCACGGTCGGCGCTTCGGTTTAGGGTCCTCTGGGCGAGCGGGTCTCTTCGTGCAGGGTCGCCAGGAGTGTGCGTTCGTATCCGGCGAACTCTGCTGAGGTGGTCATCGACAGCGCGCGCGGCCGGGGCAGGTCGATGGTCAGGTTCAGCCGCACGGATGCCGGCCGCGCGCTGAGAACGACCACCCGGTCGGCAAGGTAAATCGCCTCACGGATGTCGTGGGTGATCAGCACCGCAGTCCAGGCGTTCTGGGACCACACCCCTTGCAGCCAGGACTGCATGTCGGTGCGGGTGAGGGAGTCCAGGGCCCCGAAGGGTTCGTCCAGCAACAGGACATCTCTGCCCTGCACCACGGTGCGCAGCAAGGCCGCGCGCTGGCGCATGCCCCCGGAGAGTTCGAAAGGATGTGCATCCTCAAAACCAGACAGGCCGAAGGCTGCAAAGAGACTGGCCGCCCGTGCTCGGGCGATCTTCTTAGTTTCCCCCGCCACCTCGAGGCCGAGGGACGTGTTCTCCAGAATGCTCCGCCACGGGAACAACAAATCCTTCTGCGGCATGTATGCAAAGTGTTCATGGTCACCGGTGACGACATGCCCGTCGACCAGGACCTCCCCGGAACTGGCCGTCTCCAGGCCGGCCATAATGTTGAACATGGTGCTCTTCCCGCATCCGCTCGGACCGATCACGGCAACGAATTCGCCCGGCTGCGCCGAGAAGGCGACGTCGTCGAGGACCGGCCGTACCTGCCCGCGGCCGAGCGGAAACGACTTACATATTTTGCGCAGTTCGATCTTCGGGGGAGTCGCCTCAGCCATGCCAGCTCCTGCGTTCCTTCGAACTCCAAGGAATGATCGCCCGTTCGGCGACGTAGGTCAACAGGAACAGGCACACGCTCACGAACGCGGTCACCGCAACGGCAGCCAACACAAGATCGGTGCGAAAGGAGTTCTTCATCATCGCCATATAAATGCCCAGGCCTCGCTCGGCGCCGACGTACTCGGCAAAAATGGCACCGGTGACGGCGTAGGCGATTCCGATTCGAAGGGCCGTGAAGAACGAGGGAAGCGCCGACGGAAGACGCACGTACACGAACTGCTTCCACCGGTTGGCCCCCATGCTGCGCAGCAGATTGATCGCGTCCCGATCGGTGCGGTTGAAACCGTCAATCAGTCCGACCGTGACCGGAAAGAATGTCACCAGGGCGATGACGATGACTTTGGGTAGCAGTCCGAATCCGAACCAGATGACCATCAGCGGCGCGATCGCAATGATGGGTATGGCTTGGGATGCCACCAGCAGTGGCACCAGTGCTCGCCGCAGCCCTGGTGAAAAATCGATCAGGATCGCCAGCGTCCACGCGACGGTCAGGGAGACGGCGAAGCCGAGAAACGTTTCTTGCAGGGTGGGGAGCGTATTGTCCCAGATCGCGGTGCGGGCCTCCCAGCCCTGCTGAAGAATGCGTTGCGGTGAGGGCAGGATCGCCGGCTGCACTCCGCCTGCCGTCACCGCCACCTGCCAGGTAATCACGAGCGCGGTAAGGATCGCGGCGGGAGGCGCGAGCGCCGAGAGTACCCTCGTGCGGGGCGCTGGAGCCGGCTTCACGGTGATGCTATTTTTCGCTGAGGTACTGCTCGGTGAACAATGTCGACGTGTCCAGCGATGCCGTGAGCGGTTTGCCGTCTTCGTCGGCCAAGAGGCCGGCACGGTAGAGGAAATCGGCCAGCTGCTGCCAGGTTTCTGCCGACTGAGTGCCCACTTTACCGTTGGCATCTGTGAGGTAGGAAGCGCTCAGTTTTTCCTGGCTTTGGTAAACGAGTTCCGTGTTTTCGAAGACGCCGGGATTGGCATCGATCAAAATCTTCGCCGCGGCATCTGGATGATCGGCGGCGTACTGGTACCCCTGTTGCAGAGCCTGGACGAACTGAGCAGTGGGGACAGGGTGCTTGGCCGTCCAGGCCCGGTTTGCCTCGACGATCACCGAGTATTGGTCCGGTAGGCCATAGTCGTGCAGAGCGAAGAACTTCATCGGGGTGCCACGAAGAGCGGCGTCGATACCCTCCCAGGTGGTGAATGCCGAGGTGAAATCAACTTTGCCGGCATAAAGGGCCTCATAGGCGGAGGTGCCCAGCGTAATTTTCTTAAACTCGCCCGTTCCACCGTCGTTCTTGATGACATCCGCAGCCTCGGTGGGAAAAACTGCGCTGGGGTCTGCCATGCCGAGGGTCTTGCCGTCGAGGTCTTTGGGGCTGCGAATGTCGTCGCGGCTGGCCAGGACCCCGATCGCCGTAGCGTCGTGTTGCAGCACCGACATTACCGAGATGTTGTCCACACCCGCTGCCGCCGCGAAGGTGGCCACGTCCTGAAAGCTGATACCGAAGTCAGCTGAGCCGGCATTGATGAGTGCGTCAGTGGATGACTGGCTGTATGGAAGCACCGTCACCTCAAGTCCCGCCTGCGTGAAGTACCCCTTCTCAAGAGCGACATACAACCCGGTGTGATTGGTATTCGGTGTCCAGTCCAAGGCGAAGGCCACCGGAGTCAACGCGGTAGACGAGTCGGTGCCTGTCGCCGAGCCTGATGCGCAGCCGCTCAAAACGATCGCCGCGGCAAGAGCCAGCGCGCCGCCCGTCACCCTCGACGAGGGCGCACTTTTGGGTAGAGATGTTTGCACTGTCGTGCCCTCCTTGATTGTAGGAATATCAGGGCACGGGATGTGAAAGTTTGCCTCCCTGCGCTGGCATGATCCAGATCAGGTTCGACGGTCGAAGATTGATAATCTTCCTCTCAGCCCGGCTCACCGGACTCCCGTGTTCAAGACGAGTGTAACCAAGAAACAGCCAAGCCTGGACAAACAACGTGTTGGTTCACACTCAATGCGTGCGTACCAAGTCATCGAACATCATTATTGCGCCGCCGAGGAGGTTGCCGCCGAATCCCCACTGCGTCGAGTCACCACCCCGGAAGAGTTTGCAGACGCCGCGCTGTTCTTCGTCTCTACTTGGTCCCGTTCTGTGACGGGACAAAATCTTGTTTTTGACGGTGGCTTTGTCAACTTTTGGTTGACAGTACCAGCCGAGCTGAACCGAAACTAGAAGTAGAACTAGACCGTGTTCCCAGGGATTGGCACTCGGTCGGTGACGATTCAGAACTGAACGCTGAACCTGGACATTAATCCAGTGATGGCAGGTATGCGCGCAGTTCTTTCGCTGCTTCCGAGGGATCCTTCGCCTCGGTGATCGCGCGGACGACAACGACGCGGCTCGCGCCGGCCGTCACGACCTGCTCGATGTTACCGAGATGGATGCCTCCGATAGCAAACCAAGGCACGACACTTTTCTCAACGCGCACCTGGTTGGCGGCGTAGCTCACCAGTTCAGGCCCTACCGCGGCGCGGCCTGGTTTGGTCGGTGTTTCCCAGACCGGGCCGACACAGAAATAGTCCAGACTCAGATCGGTCACTGCCTTGTTCACTTGCTCGGGCGTGTGGGTCGACAAACCGACCATGGTCTTTTCACCCACAAGTCGGCGAGCGAGTGCCAACGGAAGATCTTTTTGGCCAATATGAAAGACCGGAGCCTGAGCGAGAGTCGCTATATCTGCGCGGTCGTTGACGGCCCAAAGCTTGTCATGCCGCTCTGCGGAACTGCGGAGCACCTGGAGAAGTTCTAATTCTTCGGCGGCCTCTACAGTTTTGTCGCGCAACTGAATTATGTCCACGCCTCCTTCAAAGGCCGCGTCGAGAAATGCAGCATAATCACCGCTGACTTTTCGGGCATCGGTGCAGAGATAGAGCTGAGCGCGATCACGAAGCATAGGCCCTACACTAGGGGTGATCTGCGGGAGCCTGCACCGACAAGGGAGACAGGCTGAGAGGGCATCGGTTATTTAGTTACCGGCCGACCGTGTTGTGCAAACAACTCACCTGATCCGGTTAGTACCGGCGGAGGGAAGGAACTGTCTTTGACTAAACCACACGTTTTATGCAGCGTTGATGTCGCTGTGATCGGTGCCGGCATTGTTGGCCTCGGAATCGCTTGGTCAGCGGCGCAGTCTGGGCGAACAGTCATCGTCATCGACCCGGCGCCAGCTTCGGGGGCGACGTATGCAGCCGCAGGTATGCTGGCTCCGGTCAGCGAGCTGCACTATCAAGAAGAGGGTCTGCTGGAACTAACGCTGGCCTCAGCGGCGTTGTATCCATCATTCGTGACCCCCCTGGAAACTGATGGTGCCTGCACTGGATATCAGATCACCAGAACGATTATCGTGGGCGCGGATGCGGCTGACCGGCAAGCGCTGGCTGATCTGCGCCAAGTTCAGCTGAGGCGGGGGCTCGCCGTAGAGCCGCTCACCATTCGTCAGGCCCGGTCTATGGAACCTATGCTCAGTCCCCAGCTGTCCAGCGCCTTCAACGTTGAGCAGGACCATCAGGTTGATCCCCGACAGCTGGCCAAACGGCTGGAGAGCGCCCTTGAGATGTGGGCGAGGCAGAAAGAATGGATGCATAGTCACCTGAGTCGGCAGTCAGCTACTGGACTGCTGCACGAAAACCCGGCGAACACTAGCTCGCGTGTCACCGGCGTCGCCTTGGCTGATGGTTCCACCGTTACCGCGGGCGAGGTGATCGTTGCCAACGGTCTGGCCGCCTCGGACTTGCACGGGCTGCCCGGCTGGCTGAACTTCTCATTGCGTCCGGTGTACGGGGATATTCTGCGCCTGCGCGTTCCGGAACACTTACAGCCTCTGCTGACGGCGACCATCCGTGGTGTTGTGCGCGGTAACCCGGTCTATATCGTGCCGCGCACAGACGGGACTGTGGTGCTGGGGGCCACCTCTCGCGAAGACGGGTCTGCTGCAGTGTCAGCCGGTGGAGTCCATCAATTATTGCGTGACGGCCAGGTTCTAGTGCCCGCTGTGGCGGAGCTGGAACTCATAGAAATCACAGCCCGTGCGCGGCCGGGAACACCCGACAATGCGCCATTGCTCGGACGTGTCTCGGGCGATTCCGCGCAGCTTGGCGATGACATTGCGGGACTGATCATCGCCACGGGTTTCTTCCGCCACGGTGTGCTGTTGACACCCATAGCGGCGCAAGTGTGTCGGCAACTGCTCGACGGTACGCCCGACGCCCGCTGGAACCGCTTCCGACCGGACCGATTTTCACTATCAATCCCACGAAAGGCACCTCATGACTGACACCCAGTTGGCCACCATCACCGTGAACGGAACAGCGCAGGCGTTCGCGTACGGAGAAACCGTCACGGATGTCATCGCGACTGTAACCGGACGACCGATCGCACCCGACGGTCACGCGGCGGATGGGAACCGGCTCGGCATCGCCGTCGCGCGCAATGCCGCAGTGGTTCCACGGAGCCAGTGGTCCATAACAACGTTGACCGAGGGTGACGTCCTCGAAATCGTCACGGCAGTGCAGGGAGGCTAGGGGTATGAGTACCACCGAAGCGAAGAGTCCGATCAACAGAGTGGGCACCGCTGACATACCCGGCCGCGATTCTTTACTGATCGACGGAGTCCATCTGGATTCACGGTTAATCATGGGTACTGGTGGTGCCCCGAGCTGGGAGGGGCTAGGTGCAGCCTTGTTGGCGTCCGGCACGGAATTGACGACTGTAGCGATGCGCCGGCACAGTCCGGCCACCAGTGGATCCCTATTCGAAATGCTCACCGACCAGAGAATTCGCGTCCTTCCCAATACAGCGGGCTGCTTCACAGCTCGTGAGGCTGTAATGACGGCGGAACTGGCTCGTGAAGCGCTGGACACGGACTGGGTCAAGCTAGAAGTTATCGCAGATGAAAACACGCTTTTGCCCGACGCCGTCGAGCTGGTGGACGCCACAGAACAACTGGTTGGTCGCGGTTTCAAGGTCTTTGCATACACCAACGACGACCCAGTGCTCGCGCTACGGCTAGAAAATCTGGGGGCCGTTGCCGTCATGCCACTTGGTGCTCCCATCGGCACCGGCCTGGGTATCCTCAACCCGCATAATATCGAACTGATTGTGGCCCGCGCCGGCGTCCCGGTGATTCTTGACGCCGGAATCGGCACGGCCTCGGACGCAGCACTAGCCATGGAACTGGGCTGCGATGCGGTTCTCCTCGCCACGGCTGTGACGCGCGCACAGGATCCGATTCGAATGGGGGAGGCCTTCAAACATGCCGTCATTGCCGGAAGACTCGCCTCACGCGCCGGGCGCATACCAAAACGACAGCATGCCTTGGCATCCTCAGCCATGGCAGGACGCGCGCACCTGTGAGTTGTCTACCACCACTGGTCGAACCGGCCGCTGACCTCACCACAGCGGAAGTACAACGTTATTCTCGGCATCTGCTCATTCCTGAAATTGGCGCTATTGGTCAGCGACGACTGAAAAACGCTAGGGTACTGGTGGTCGGCGCCGGGGGTCTGGGCTCGCCCGCGCTCCTCTATCTTGCCGCTGCTGGCGTTGGCACGATCGGCATCGTCGACGACGACATCGTCGAACTCAGCAACCTGCAACGCCAGGTGATTCATGGCGTGATGGACATAGGACGCTCCAAGTTGGCATCGGCCCAAGACGCCGTAGAAAACTTGAACCCGCTGGTAAATGTGCGACTTCATGACACCCGGCTCGACTCTCACAACGCGCTTGACCTTTTTGCCGATTATGACCTGATCCTCGATGGGTCAGACAATTTCGCCACTCGCTACTTAGTCAATGACGCCGCCGCCATCATGGGCAAACCATCTGTCTGGGGCTCTATCTACCGCTTCGATGGCCAGGTCAGTGTCTTTTGGGAGAGGCACGGACCCACCTATAGGGACCTGTACCCAGAAGCACCCAGCACCGGATCGGTTTCGTCCTGTGCAGAGGGTGGAGTTTTCGGCATGCTCTGCGCCGCCATCGGCTCAGTCATGGTGACCGAGGCGGTAAAACTGATTACCGGAGTCGGGAAACCCCTGCTTGGACGTGTCTTGCTATTCGATGCGCTCGCCTCGACTTGGCGAGAGATCAAGGTCTCTAAGGACCCCACTGGAAAGCCGATCACGGAATTGGCTGACTATCAGCTTTTTTGTCGAATGATTCCTGAACGCGATCCCGGTGTTGACAAGACTGTTTCCGTGCACCAGCTTTCAACGATGCTTGCTGACAGAAGTGCTGGGCTGTGCGACTTCGATTTGATCGACGTTAGGGAACCTCGAGAATATGAGATTGTCAGCATTCCTGGATCATGGCTAATTCCACAGGACCGGATCTTCTCCGGAATCGCCCTCACCGAGCTACGCCAAGACCGTAACATCATCGTGCACTGCAAGTCCGGCATACGTTCAGCTGCCGTGCTGGCCGAATTGGCAGCACAGGGCTACACCCGGGTGGAATATCTACAGGGTGGAGTGCTCGCGTGGGTGAATGAGATGGAACCCACCAAACCCGTGTACTAAACATCGTTGATTCTGCACCAGATACATCTCGACTGGTGACGAGTGATATTCGAGTTGACGGTATTCCTGCGTCGATGATTCTGGTCAGCGGTGGAGTGTCGGGTAGTGCGCGAACGTGTCTCCGGCGGAGGCTGCGTGCTGCGTCGTCACCTGATAGCTGTAGCCGAGTAGGTCAGCGACGAGTGGCGGTGGCATCTCGGTCACGAGGTCGTCGAGGGCCCGATTCTTCGCGGCCAGTAGGTTGATCCCGAGGTCACGGATCTTGGTCATGAGGTAGGAGTGATTGATATGGGTGCCGGCTTGGCCGCCGGGAAATAGCCAGGGGCTGGTTTCGACGTCCCGAGTCCGTGATGGTGCGCGGTGGGCGAGATGCGTTCGGACGAGTTCTGCGAATGGTTCGAGGATGAGGACAGGTATCTCGTTGAAGGTGAGGTGCAGGTCACCTTCAACGTCGGTGATTGCGTCGATTTGTAGGGAAGCGACGCGGCTGAGGGGCTGTGCGTAGAGGACGAGTAGCATGGCGGCGGTTCGGAATGCGACGGTGTCGGGTTCCTCGACGAGGCAGCGTCGGATCCATTCAATTCTGTCCTCGTGAGTCATCTTGCGCGTTGATTTTGACTTTCGATGGGGGACGATGAGCGGCGGAACGAGTCGCTCTTTCATGGCAACGACTAAGAAGTTCCGGACGGTGAATCGTGTCGTGGGACCGGCTGCGAGCCAGAGGTCGACATGCGCTTGCCGACACTGGTTCAGTGTTCGCCCGTGCTCGTCATGTAGCCAGGTCAGGAATGCGATGGCCGCGGTGATCTCTTGCTTGGCGTTGTGCACGGAGCTCTGGCTGTTCGTCGTTGCGGAGCTTTTCCGTCGGATGCTGCGCAGGTGGTGCCACGTAGCGAACCGCTCGACCGGCTTGCCCAGATCTACGGGCAATGGCTCCAGTTTTTCGGCCAACCAGCGTTCGAACCGTTGTAGTGCTTCGTCACGTTGGGGGAGGAGATGGGCGTCGACGAGGATGGCCCTCAGATGGTCGATGTGTCGGCTGGTGGGGAGCTGATCGAGGGTGTCATGCGTGAGTGATCCTTCGTCCGCCCCGAGTTGAGCGAGCGTCGTGCGAACTTTGGGATTCCGCATCCAGGTGTAGATGCTTTCTGGGCGATCGGCCGTGACGAGGGTCTCGCGAAGAGTGTGTAGCGGGGCGTTGGGACGAGCTTCTAGATCGAAGAGCGCGCTGATGTCGTTGCGCAAAGCACATTCGATGCATGTTGACGTGCGAAATCGCGGGCGTTCCTGTCCACAGGTGCTGCAGTTGAAACGTTGGCGTATTCCGGTGCACTCAACGCAGGCTGGAGCGCCCATCGGATCTCGTCCAGGGAGCATCCGATCGACCCCGCAGCCCGGGCATCGCCCGTGGCTGTGCGTTGCGTCGTAGAAGCAGATTCCGCAGATCGCTCCGTCCGGCCAGTGGACAGCGATCTTGTTGCATTGCCGTCGGCACCTGTCTGTGAGCCGCAGAGATAAGTGGCCCGGTTCCGGCACCGCTTAGTGGCCGATGAGTAGGGCTTGGCGGGCGGCGTCGACAACTTCCGGGGTGAGCCCGTCGAGCTTGTTGAGCTTCTGGATTCGTTCGATCTGCGTGACGAGGCGGTCGACGAGGCGGAAGTTCCCACCGGTCATTCGGACAATTGTGGCGATGGCGGTGGCGTGGCCGATGCCGCCATCATCCGTCACATTTCCTGCCGGGAGGCGGTTGCTGAGCACGGCGGTGAGTTCGTCGGGGGTGAGTGGTTTGTATTCGTGTGCAAATCCGATGCGGCTGTAGAGCTGCGGGTAGCGGGCGAAGCGTTTCTCAATGCCGGGCATGCCGATCAGGATGACGCCCATGTTGTGTCGGTCGAAGTAATCGCGAACTTGCTCGAGGCCTGTTGTTTTGAGGCGGTCGGCTTCGTCGATTATGAGCAGTTCGGTGCGCCCACTGGAGCGGGACTGGGTATAGACGTAAGGGTCGACGAGGCCGTGCTCGTGGTAATCGATGGCGAAGGAGATTCGTTGGCAGGCGGTGGGTAGGCCGCGGTCGATTTCTCGGATCGTCGCGGCGACGCTGGGGGTGAAGAAGGCAGTGTGTGCTTCGAGAACCCGCGGAGGCACCGGGCCGAAGTCGTCTTCAAAGATGGTTTGCCATTGCTCCCAGTCGTCGGTGCCGGCGTAGTGCCGGGCCGACAGGGTTTTTCCCACGCCGGGTGGCCCCCAGCAGAGGCCGATGTAGCGGTGGGCGCGCACGGTGTCCGCGAACTCGGTGAACCGGCGGTGCTCCCGCGTTGTTTGGAACGCCGCCATTCCGGTCTTGGGGACCGGGGTGGTGTTGACCTCGCCGGATCGTTCCAGGAGGAATCGTCGGCCGTCGTCGTTTTTGCCGAGGATGCTGCGCTCGGGGTCAGTCGGTGGCATAAAGACGCAATCCTTTTCGCGGGGCGGGCGCAGGTGGCGGCGCAGGCTCGTCCTTGTCACCCTCGTCGGGGTCGATGGGTAGGTATCGGGTGTCGCCGGGAAGAGCGTCGGCAAGACTCTGGCGTTGTCGGAGCTGCTGTTTCAGGTCTCGCCGCCGCTTGGCGCGGACGGCTTGCAGGTCCTGGAGTGAGACGGACTCTGAGGCCAGCTCGGGAGCGATAGCTCGACAGAGGAAGGCCTCGTCGAAGTAGACACGGATCTCGCCTGCGTCGCGTGGATTGAAGCGGACAGTCACCTGCTCCCCGACATAGGCGGCGAGGACCGGTGAGACGTACCGGGTGGACGCGAACTGGATGCCGTCTCGTTGCACTTTCCTGGTGGCCGCGGCACTAAGAAGGAGCAGATCGAGGTCCTCGGGACGTGCGGGGCTTCGGGGGATGAAACCTGACGCCGCCCATAGTTGTGAGGGCGCTTTGTGAGTTTCTGAGTGCGGACGATGGTTGTAGTCGTCGACGATGAATCGTTCGAGGATCTCGTCGAGTTGCCGGAGAGCCAGGGTTGCTGGGGTGATGGAGGTGCCATTTGTTCCGTGCGGGATGTGCCCGGGCAAGTGCGGGAGGAGCTCGGTGGTGACGGTTCCGTAGAACCGTTCGATCTTCCCGCGTCCCTGCGGGACGCCGACTCGGGAGTGGATTAGCTGAATGTGGGTGTCAAGGCATACGCGTTCCAGTCGGGCGGAGGTGAAGTCCGAACCGTGGTCGCTGTACAGCACGTCGGGCAGGCCGCAGACGGGCCAGCCGGAGTTCGCTTTCCTGTTGATAGCCTGATGCAGGGCGAGGGCGGTCTGTTCCGCCGTGGGGGCGCCGAGGAAGACGGTGTACCCGGCGATCGCTCGAGAGTAGTCATCGAGGACGATCGTCAGCCAAGGCCGGACGGGGACGCCGGTCTTGTCAAGGACGGCGACATCGAGGAGGGTGTGATCGACCTGCCACTGCTCATTCGGGCGGCTCGCGTTTCGGCGGAACACCAACTCGAACCGGTCCCGGTAGGCGGCATCCCCGTGCTGGGCAAGGGTGCGAAGGCCCGGGTCAAGTCCGGCGATGATCGTTCGGACGGTGGTGTAGCTCGGCACCGCAAGTCCCCGGTCGTGGGCGATGTCACCGACACGGCGATGAATGAACGCCGCCGTCGGCTCCGGCCGGCGCAAGGCGAGAGCTTCCACGACCTCCACCAGCTCGGGGGCGATCCTTCGTGTACCTCGGTCGCCTCGGCGGGGACGTTCCAGAGCGCGCGAGCTCGGATCAGCCCGATACCCGGTCGACCAACGGGTGAGAGTGCGGACCGGCACTCCGGACTCGGCAGCGATCCGGGCCCAGGGAACGCCGCCGTCGTGTTGACGCAGAAGTGCGAGTTTCATCTCGGCTGTTCTCTGCGCCATCGAGGGTCACGACCTATGCAGGGCTGACGTCTTCGCCAAGGTGACGGTAAATGGTCCCGCGGGAGACCCCGAAGGTTTCGGCGATCTGCTGCACCGTATACGTCTTCTCGTCGTACATCGTCCGTGCCTGCCGCGCCTTCGTCGCCGTCATCTTCGAACGACCCCCTCCCTTTCGGCCACGGGCGCGTGCGGCGGCCAGGCCATCTTTAGTCCGTTCGACGATGAGGTCGTGCTCGAACTCCGCGATCGCGGCGAGCATGTGGAAGAACAGCCGCCCACCCGGGGTGGTCGTGTCGATCCCTTGGGAGAGTGCTTTCAGGCCGACGCCGCGTCGCTCGAGCCCATCGGCCACCTCTTTCAGGTTTCGGACGGATCGGCCGAGCCGGTCGAGTTTCGTCACGACGAGGGTGTCGCCGTCGCGGAGGTAGTCGAGGGCATCATCCAGGGCCGGCCGTTTGGCGAGGACTCCGGAGGCATGCTCGACGAACACCTTCTCGCAGGCAGCCGCCTCGAGAGCGTCGGTTTGCGCGTCGAGATTCTGCTCTCGGGTTGAGACTCGGGCGTAGCCGACAGATGCCATAACAGAACTGTACCTCTGACGTTCCTGACAGTACATAGATCTCGGACACGGGCCGTGGAACACGACACGCTGATTCTTGAATTGACTGCCGCATCTGTCTCGTGGACGGTCGTTTACGGTTACTGCGAGCGAGGTACGAAGTGGGCCATTCCGCGCGCCCACACGGATACGGGGCGATCCTCGCCGTGGTCGTTCCACTCGTGGGGCGCGAAGTCGCCGGTGTTCTTGTATGCACTTTCAGAAACGGCGGCTGTTTTTTCCAGTGATGTCACATCGCCTGGCTCGAAGTTTGTTCCATGACATCCCTCACTGAATCAACCGTCCGATCGACCAGGGTCAGCGACCTGCTGTTCAGCAAGGTCCCGCAGGTGACGCTCGCTTTCTGGATCATCAAGGTTTTCTCCACCACCGTCGGTGAGACGGCTGCTGACTTTTTCAATGTGGCCCTAAATTTCGGCCTGACCGTCACTTCTATCGTCTTCGGGATCCTGCTCTTGATTGCATTGGGGGTGCAGTTCAGAACGAAGCGCTACTCGCCGACGGCGTACTGGATCGCCGTGGTGCTGATCAGCGTCGTCGGCACCCTAATCACGGACAATCTCACCGACGTTGCCGGAGTGCCGCTGTGGATATCGACGACGGTGTTCGCCTCCCTCCTCACAGTGACCTTCGTCATCTGGTTCCTGCGGGAGCGCACCCTCTCGATCCACTCGATCGTGTCCCGCCGACGTGAAGCGTTCTACTGGCTGGCGATCCTGTTCACCTTCGCGCTCGGAACCGCGGCAGGAGATCTGCTGGCGGAAGGGCTCGGGCTCGGATTCTTGGTATCTGCGATCTTGTTCGCGGCGGTCATCGGTGTGGTCACGATTGCGTTCTTCGTCTTCCAAGCCAACGCGGTGGTCTGCTTCTGGATCGCGTACGTGCTCACCCGGCCGCTCGGCGCCTCACTGGGCGACCTCACATCACAGCCGGTCGCGGACGGCGGCCTCGGATGGGGCACCGCGGCCACCAGCGCGGTGTTCCTGATCGTCATCGTCGGCCTCGTCGTGCACCTCACGATGACCCTCTCCCGCCAGCGGCGCGCCCTCGCTTCCGAAACCTCGGCGACGGCAATCGCCTGATCCACCCGCCCCGTCACCTACCATTCGAGGTGACGATGCGGCGCTGGAGGCAACGAGTCCGGCTCCGATCTGATGAGTGGAGAGGTGGAGCGGATGCGGATCCTGGTGGTCGACGACGAATTCGAGATGGCGGGACTAATCAATCGCGGTCTGACCGCTGAGGGCCACGATGTCGTTGAGGCACATGACGGCATCGTGGCCATCAGCGCAGCTAGGGCGGCGGGCTTCGACCTCGCGGTGGTCGACGTGATGATGCCGGGCATGTCGGGCTTCGAGCTCACCCGCCGGCTGAAGGCGCTGGACAGCACGACGGCCGTCATCCTGCTCACCGCCAGAGACGCGGTCGACGACCGGGTCCGGGGCCTGGATTCCGGAGCGGATGACTACCTGACGAAACCCTTCGCCTTCGCTGAGCTGTCGGCCCGCATCCGCGCCGTTCGCCGCCGGGATGCGTTGAACCTGCCGGCGGAGATCGACATCGGCGCACTCACCATCGATCTGGCCCGTCATCGGGCTCACACGGCTGCCGGGGAATTGCCGCTTAGCAGGACGGAGTTCGACGTGCTCCGGGTGCTCGCTCTCAGCGGCGGCGCGACGGTCACTCGTGCGACGATCATCGAGCAGGTGTGGGAGTCGAGCACCCACATCGACCCGAATATCGTCGACCAGTACGTCAGTTACCTGCGCCGCAAGCTCGACCACCGGGAGGCCGGAGTTAGAATTATGACCGTACGCGGTATCGGGTTCGGCCTCACGGCGATGGATCCGTGATACTCGACCGGGTCGGGATCCGCAGCCGAATCGCGGGGGGCAGTCTGATCATCGCGATCCTGATTTCGATCGCGGCCGGGATCGTGATCAATACACAGATCGAACGAATCGTGCGCGCCGGCACCGTCGCCGTTCTCGTGAGCGACGCCGCGCCCTATGTAGTCGCCCTGCAAACCGAGCCAGGCGAGAGCTTCGACTCCCCCGGCCTGTCGCAGTTGGTGGCCGTGGTCGATGCGAACGGAAAGGTGGATCTCAACACGCTTCCGGCCTCTCTCACCGGCATGCTTGCGGATATCGTCCGCACCTCCGACACGCGCATCGTGAGCGCGGGTCCGGCGCAGTATCTGGTGCGAGCCATCCCGGTGGATGTCTCGGGCGAGACGTGGCACGTCGTCTCAGCTCGGGGTGCTGGGCCGGAGACGACAGTCCTTGGTCAGATGAGGTTGCTCCTCATCGGTGGGCTTGCTCTGATCGCTGCGGGAGTGGCCGTATCGGCCTGGTTGCTCACTTCGGTCTCCCTCGGGCCGGTCAGGCGCCTGCGAGCGAAAGCGGAGACCCTCACCGACAGCTTCAGCACCGAGCTGCTGCCAGTGGGCCGCAGCGACGACGAGATCGCGCGTCTCGCCCGCACCCTCAATGACCTGGTCACCCGGCTCAGGGAATCGGCGTCGCGTGAGCGGCAACTCGTCTCCGATACCAGCCACGAACTACGCACTCCGCTCGCGATTCTCCGCACCCAACTCGAACTCGCAAGAATCGAATCATCATCGATCACTCAACTGGTCGACGACATTCGTGGCGCCGAGAAAAGCGCCGCCCGCTTGTCAGCCTTGCTGGGGTCCCTGCTCGAGTTATCGTCGATCGAAGCTGCGGGCAGTCGGGCGAACGCGACGGCCATCGAGTTAGAGAGGGAAGCCGACGCTGCAGCGGGCCGCGCCCGATACCGCGCGATGCGAGACGAGGTCGATGTCCACTATCACGGACAGCTCTCCAACGAAGCCGATCAGCCGAACTTTCCGATGACCGCGGAAGACTTCGGACGGCTCCTCGACAACCTCCTCTCGAATTCCCTCGCCGCCGTTCAAACCGTCGGCACCGTGACCGTCCAACTCGACGTCGATCCTCAACGTCTACTGCTGACCGTCTCCGACACCGGTGGAGGGCTTCCCCGAGAATTCGAAGCACATGCGCTCGACCGGTTCAGTCGCTCCGACGATTCCCGTGCTCGCGGCAGTGGAACGGGCCTCGGTCTCGCGATCGTCGCCGCGATCGTCAAGAATGCGCACGGAACGATCACGCTTGCCAATGACCCAGGCATCGGTCTGAGTGTCGCGATTCTGGTGCCCTCCTCGGGAACCGACACCGACACCGGCGACCTCGACGTCGACCTCGACCTCGACGAGGTCGACTTGCGCCGCCGAGAGAGTCCCTGACCGAGCGGTATCCGTGGAAATCGTCTCTCTCATCGTGGTCTCACCCGGGCCGGAATAGCGTCACCGTCATGACCAGTCCAGCCATCCGTACCTGGGATCTTTCTCGCTCATACAGTAACAATGCCGCGCTCAGCGAACTCTCGATCGAGATCGACCGTGGGGAGGTGTTCGGGCTCCTGGGGCATAACGGGGCGGGAAAGACGACGACCGTCAACTTGTTGACCACGCTTCTGACGCCGACTGCCGGACGCGCCGAGATCGATGGGCGGAACGTGGTGGACGAGGCCGCGCGGGTGCGTCGATCGATCGGATATCTGCCGGAGAACGTGCAGTTCTACGACAGCCTCACGCTGATTGAGAATCTCCGGTTCTTCGGCCGACTCTCTGGATTGCGGCGGCCGGATGCGCGCATCGCGGATGTGCTGCGGTTCCTCGAGTTCACCGGGCACGATAATCAGCGAGTCGGCACCTTCAGCAAGGGGATGCGCCAACGGGTCGGGATCGCTCAGGCCATGTTGCATGAACCGGCAGTGCTGTTCCTCGACGAACCCACCTCCGGCCTCGATCCAGAAGGGGTCAGAACCTTGCGGGAGACGATTGTACGACTCAATCGCGAGTACGGGATGACCGTGTTCATGAACACTCACCTACTTTCCGAGGTCACCAAAACCTGCACCAGCATCGGCATCCTCAACCACGGACGCCTCGTGCACCACGACACCCTGGCCAGGACGATGGCCGCGTTCCCCGCCGAGCAGTCACTGGAGGAGATCTACTTCCAACTCGACCCAGTGTCGGCGCCATGAGTGTCTTCGTCACCAGCGCTCGTCAAGAGATGCTCAGCGTGCGGCGGGCGCGGATCGCTCACCTGCTGCTAGCCGTGTTCCTCGGCATGGTCTCTGTCTCCTCGATCATCGGATGGGTCACTACCACCACGGTCACCAAGGTGTATGACAGGATCCTCGCCGACGAACTCACCACGGCACCGAATCCCTTCACCTCGATCCCTGCGCTCTACTACGCCCGAAATTCGGTCATCTACGTCGTGCTCATCGGGGCCCTCATGGCGATCGTGCTGGGGGTGCAGGCGACCCTGCGTGATCGGAAGTCGGCCACGACCAGCCTGATACTCAGTCGCCCGGTCAGAACAACCGCCAGGCTCAGCGGCCAACTCGCTGGACTTGGGATCGTGATCCTCACCGTTCTAGCGATCAGCACCTTCATCAGCTGGGCCGCAATCAGCATCATCACCGGTGCCCTCCTCGGGCCGGATGCGACCATCCGGCTGATCGGATTCGCCGCCTGCGCCTGGCTGCTCCTCATGGTGTTCGCGGTCACTGGAATGGTCGCGGGCATCTACAGCAAGCGGGAGACCACTGCACTGCTGGTCCCCTTCGTGCTGTGGAGCGCGTTGGCGTTCGTGCTGCCGCAACTCGGAACCGCGGCGCGGCCAGTCGCTCTGCTCAACCCCGTTCCGATTCCCCTCCCCACCGGTGGTTACTTCGACCTGGTGTCCGCGATCACCGGGCCACTGTCAGTCACCGAGCAGTTCAAGCGTGCAGCGAGCATCCTGCTGCAGGACAACAACGTCACGGGTGACCCGCTCCTCAGCGTCGTCATACTGATCGCCTTCTTCATAGTCGCCGCCACCGTCGTCGTGCTCACGCCACGACGCAGACTGAGGAGCGCGCTCGATAATTGACCTAATCACGGTCGCCCAGAAAGAACTGCTGGACCTTCGCCGGGATCGCCTCTTCGCAGTACTGGTCTCCTTCCTCACTGCGGTGACACTCATCTCGGTCGCTGTGGGAGCGGTTGCCTTCCGCAGCCAGCTTGACGCGTACAACCTGTACGTGGCGGATGTCGCGGCGAGCGGGTCAGGGGTGGCTCCTGCCGCTCCGCAGCTGTTCCCTTTGCAACTGCTCCGAGGAGGTATCGAGTACCTCGAGATCCTCGGCGCCCTGTTCGCCATCGTCCTCGGATACGGCACCATCGCGAAGGAAAAGCACCGCGGCACGCTGCAACTGTTCCTCAGCCGCCCCGTGAGCCGGTTCGCCTTCGCAGGCGGCAAGATCGTCGGGCTCGCCCTCGTCTGGCTGATTGTCGTGCTGCTGATCACGGCGGTATCGACCCTCGCGGTCGTCACCATCGGCGGCGGAGCGGTGACCGGCACAGACCTTTCAAGGCTGGCGATCGAAGCGGGTTTCGTCTGGTTCTACCTGGTGTTCTGGACCGCGCTGGCCATCGGCCTCACCGCGCTCACCGCGCGGCTCAGCACCGGACTGATCGTCGCTCTAGTGATCTGGCTGGCTTTTGTCCTGGTCATTCCGCAGATCGGCGACACCATGCACCCTGACAACCAGGTGCCTGGCGGTCTCTTCGCCGCTCTGCAGATCAAGAAACCGGACGAGCTCGCCGTGCTCGCGCAGTTCGCCGGCTTCGACGGGATCCGCAATGGGCTCGAGGTGTCGTCGGTCACCAAGCACTTCGAACGCCTGTCCTTCGCCTTCCTCGGTATCAAGGATCAGTACAACCAGCAACCGATTCAGGTGGTGTGGGCCGCAATGCTGCCATCCGCCATCACCCTCACGGCGGCGACGTTCGCCTCCGTGATCTTCGCCCTCGCCGCCACCACACGCCGCACTCTGCAAAGGAAGCAATCATGAACCGCTCGTCCGTCACCCTCGCCACGGCTGGAGTCGTGCTCATCGCGGCGGTCCTCACCGGCTGCCAGGCCGCGGGCTCGAGCGCACCGGCCCCGTCGGCCGGCGCGTCCTCGGGAGCAACCTCCGGCGCTGGATCGGTGCTCCCCGTCGCCGGCAACCCGATCTCGAATACAAGCACGACTCCTGGTCTGTCCATCGTTTCGGCCGCGGTCGAAGACAACGTCGACCCCTCGACCAAGAAGGCCATCAACGACCGGTTGCAGATCACTCTCGCAAATGCGACAGCGGCGCCTCTCACGAATGTCGAGATCTACTATGAGATGACCGACACGACCACCAAGCAGAGCGAGGGGTACTACTCGACCCTCACCGGGATCACCATTCCCGCGAACGGGGAGACCATCGTCTACTTCGACAATGAGACTGCTTCCGGTCACTTTCCGGAGAACACATTCAGCCTCTACCGCAGCTCGGCCAACCAGGTCGACTTCACCATCGAAGCCAGTGCCGACGGAGTGCAGATCGCTTCGGGCACGGCGAGCAAAGGGGCCGGAACCGGTGAGCAAGCAGACTGAGCGATGCTCGCGGGCTGAGCACGCGGGCCACACCTGATGAGAATCCTCGTAGTCGAGGATGACGTCAGAATCGCTGACGTCATCCGGCGCACCCTCGGTGAGAACGGTTATGCCGTCAACGTGGCCCTGACAGCGCCAGCCGGCGTGGAGGCATTCGAGATCGACACGTACGATCTCGTCCTCCTCGACCTGATGCTTCCAGGGCTCCCGGGCGGCGGCATGGAGGTATGCCGGCGCATCCGCGAAATGAACAGCGACACACCCGTGCTGATGCTCACCGCACTGGATTCGATGAGGTCCAAAGTTCAGGGCCTCGACGCCGGCGCGGACGACTACCTGGTCAAACCATTCCACCTGGTCGAACTGCTGGCGCGCGTACGGGCACTGCTTCGACGATCCCCCCGCGCGCAACCGCCAACCCTCGTCGCTCAGGGCGTAACGCTGATCCCGTCAACCCAGACTGCCCTCCGCGCCGGCCGATCCATCGACCTCACACCAAAGGAATTCGCGGTACTGGAGTATCTGATGCGGAATGCCGGCACGATCATCAGCGCCTCCGAGCTCATCGACCACGCCTGGGACACCAACTACGAAGGTTTCAGCAACGTCGTCCAGACCTACATCCGCTACCTCAGGCAGAAACTGAGCCTGCCAGGGGAAGCGGATGTCATCCAGACCCGACGCGGAGCCGGCTACCTGATCGCAGCCGACGAATGATCTTCCGTCAGGCCACGATCCGGCTCACGGTCGCCTACACGGTGATCCAGCTGGGCCTGTTCGCAGTCTTCGCGATCGGGATCTATTCCTTCGTCACCGGAACCTTCGATTTCGATGCCGCCGAGTCGGATGGCGAAGGAGCGGCGGTCGGGGCCGAGCAGGGGTTCAAGCTGCTGCGCTCCGCACTGATCATCTTCTACGCCGGGCTTCTCGTGGTTATCCCGCTCTCAAGTTGGCTGATGGCGCGTGCCGCTCTTAAACCGATCAAGGCGAGTTTCGAGCGACAACAGCAGTTCGTCGACGGCGCGTCACACGAGATGCGCACACCCCTCAGTGTGATCCAGGCGGAACTCGAGCTGGCGTTGACGCGGTCACGTTCACCCGTTGAGTATCAAGCAGCCATCACCACATCGCTTGAGGCCGCAACCGGGCTGACTCGGCTCACCGACGACTTGCTCCGGCTGTCTCGCACCACTAGGGAGGATCTCGCAGCAACCTTCTCCTCTGTCGACATTGATGCCGCCGTCGCGCACGTTGTCGCGACGGCCAACAACGGTCACAACACAGGTCCGCTCGTCACAGCAAATGCGGGACAGGGGTTGCGAATCTGGGGGTCTGAGGAGCTGATCTCCCGCGCGATCGGCAACGTCGTCGACAACGCAATCAAATTCAGCAGCAAGTCGGATGTCATCAATGTGACCACCAGCCGGACCGGCACGACGGTGACCATTGAAGTTCACGATCAGGGAATCGGCATGACGCCTGAGCAGGTGTCCCACGCGTTCGAGCGGTTCTGGAGGGCGGATGATGTCAGATCCACCTCGGGGCACGGACTCGGGCTCGCCCTTGTCCAGCAGATCCTGACCGCACACGGTGGATCAGCCGTCCTCGACTCCCACTACGGCGCCGGCACCACCGTGACCCTGAGACTTCCGACCACTTCGAGGTGACATCCCAGGTTGTCGCTCTCTCACGCTCGTCTCATCACGCGATTCGTAGCCTCATTACACGGCCCAGAAATCTCTCGGCCCGTCGATGAAGAACAGAGCGCGACTGCCGGTTCGGCTACCCGCGAGACTGAGAAGGAGCAATCAACATGAGAATGACAATCAAGCGGGCAGTGGCCACCGGAGTCATCGTGACTGGCCTCGCACTCGGTGGAACCGGAGTCGCGGTTGCCGCGACCAACGGCGCGGCGGCTCCCGGAGCCGCCTCACCGGCCGAGGAGCAGGACCCCACCTTCACCGGTAGTGTCACGGCCCCGAAGGACGCCGCCGAAGGCACGGACGCAGAAGGTACTGAGCAGGAAGGGGCGGATTCGACCACGGGCGAAGCGGACGAGTCCAAAGCCCTTCAGCCGCTGGCCACGACGACCGCCGACGAAGCGATCGCCGCTGCGCTGGCGGCCGTTCCCGGAAAGGCGGGAGCCGCCCAGCTCGAGAGCGAGAACGGGTACGTCGTGTACGACGTCGAGGTCACCGTCGCGGACGGCACCACGGTCGATGTGCAGGTCGACGCCGGCAACGGAACCGTCCTCGCCCAGGAAGCCGGAGATACCGAGACGAACGACGGCTAACCCACCACCCCCAGAAGAAAAGATCGATGACGGGAGCCACCTGTGCTCCCGTCGTCGAACTCGGTCGTTGCGCCTCGGGACACGCAGGTCTGTGAGACATCAACCAAGAGATGCAAAGGCCACCGCAGGTGCTCAGCCTCGAGAATGTCCGGGGGACATCGGACGTCGGCGTCCGACTCGTCGACCTCGATACCGGCCGCAGCTGTTTCGCTCGCTTTACCCAGCACGAGGACTGCCCCCGCCACGTTAAGACCGCCGTCAGAGAGGAAGGAGTGCCGATGCATGAGAGTCCGCTCAAAGGCTCACAGGTTCGACACATAGCAACACAAGGAGGCTTGCCTCTCGCGCCTCACCGCGAGAGGCGCCCCGTCACCCCGGAGGTAGCCCCATGATCGCGCCACTGATCCCTATGGCCACCAACCCCGGAGACCTCGGCGGCATCGTCGGCTTCGCTGCCACGCTGATGAACAGCATTGGGGAGTGGGGCGTCGGGTTGTTCACCCTGCTCGAGACCGTGTTCCCTCCCATCCCGAGCGAAGTAATCCTGCCACTGGCGGGGTTCCTCTCCCAACAGGGCGACATGAACATCGTTCTTGTCATCATCACGAGCACCCTCGGTGCGTATGTCGGCGGGCTCGTGCTTTACCTCCTCGGCGCGGCCCTTGGGATGGAGCGCTCCATCCGCTGGCTTGCGAAGCTTCCGCTCGTTGACCGCGCCGACTTCGAGAAAGCCGCCGGCTGGTTCTCGCGCCACGGGAAGTCCGCCGTCTTCTTCGGCCGCCTCATTCCCGGCGTCCGCAGCCTGATCTCCCTTCCCGCCGGTGCGGACAGGATGAACCTCGCAGTGTTCAGCGCCTTCACCATCGCTGGCAGTGGTATCTGGAACGGCTTATTGATCAGCCTCGGAGCAGCGCTCGGCACCCAGTACGAGCTCATCGATCAGTACTCGTCCTTCCTCAACTACGCCGTGTACGCAGCGATCGCGGCCGTCGTGATCTGGCTTGTCGTCCGGCGCGTCCACCGCAACCGCACCGTCAACACCCCTACGCGTAACTGAAGCGATCCGTACTCATGGTGAGCAGCTGAGGCTGAGCAGTGGATCCGGGTTCCAAGAATTGGGGCGTGAGATACCGGGCCCGCCGCTTGCTGCATGAACGCACTCTCAGGGTTCTGAACCTCAGATCGACCCTGATTCTCGAAGCAGACAGGAATCCTGGACGAATGACGACACTCATGGTTCCATCCACGGCCTCGTCGGGGCTGCCGGGTGCCGGGCCGGTCACGACCCGTCGCCGTGCCATGGTCGCTGTGGGTTTCATCGGATTCGCGGTGTCCTTCGCCGGCTCGTGGGTCCCCTCATACTGGGGCGACGAGGCGGCAAGTGTGATGTCAGCGCAGCGCCCACTGGCGAGCCTGTTGCCTCTACTCGACAACATCGACGCGGTGCACGGTCTCTACTACCTGTTTCTGCACGGGTGGGTGTCCGTTTTCGGATCGTCGGAGCTCGTGGTGAGACTCCCGAGCGCGATTGCCGTCGGGGTGGCTGTGGCAGGGGTCTACGCGTTGTCGCGGATGTTCGTGTCGGGGCCAACCGCGATCATTGCTGCGCTGGTGTGCGCTGTGCTGCCGCGCATTCAATTCAGTGGCGGAGAGGCTCGCTCGTCCGCCATGGTGACCGCCTTCGCCGTGTGGGGCACCGTGCTTCTCGTCTTGGCGCTAGATCAGCCGGCGTCCAAGCGTCGACTTTGGATCGGATACATAACCCTCATGGTGGTCGGAACATACATGTTCCTCTACCTCCTGCTCATCGTGCTCGTGCATGGCATGTACGTCCTGTGGGCGAGGCGCGGACTGCGGAGTTTCGCCACGTCAGCCGCGGTAATCCTCACACTTACCGCGCCGATCCTCTTTGCCGGGTACAACCAGCGTGGTCAGATCGAATTCCTTTCAAAACGACCGGCCGTCAGTGCCGGGAGCGTGCTCGTGGATCAGTGGTTCGGCAACGTCACGCTTGCGATTGTCGCCTGGACTCTAATCCTCGTCGCCGTGATCGGAGCGTTCACCTGGCGGACACGTCGAGCGGGCCGACGGGACACTGCCGAACAGCATCTGGTCATCCTCGCAGCTCTCTGGCTCGCCGTGCCAACCCTGCTGCTACTGCTCGCCTCGGCCACCGTCATGCCGACCTACTCACTTCGATATTTATCGTTCAGTGCCCCCGCCGCGGCGATCCTCATCGTCGTCGGATCGACCTTCATCAGGGTGCGCGGCCGAGCGCTGGTCGGGCTTACGGTCGTCGCACTCCTCGCTGCTCCTACGCTCGTGGCGCAGCGCACCCCGTGGGCGAAAGGAAGCGACTGGCGCGATGTGTCGTCATACGTTGCTGCAGGAGCGGAGCCTGGAGACGGTGTCGTTTTCGACGCGAGCACCAGGCCTTCGCAGCGCCCACGGCTGGCCCTTCGGCTCTACCCGGATGGCTTCGCGGGGCTCGTTGACATCGAGCTCGAGAAGCCCTTCACTGCTCGCCCGCAACTCTGGGACCTCACACGGACGTTAGCCGAATCCGAGCAGGATCTAGCCGCCCTGCAGACTGTCTGGGTCATCAATCGGGTCGGCAGCGTCGCCGACCAGGCCGGCGCAGACGATCGCCTGCTGCAGCACCACGGATTCGTCGCTGAACCGACCGCGACAATTAGCCAGACATCGATCCGTAAATTCATCCGCGTCTCCGCCGCGCCGATTCCTACCGAGGTCAAGCCGTGATGCTCACCATCGTGATCCCGACATTCAACGAGCGGGCCAATATCGCCGAACTGCTCCGCAGAATCGAAGCCGTCGTCGACGTCGACGTCGACGACACTGAGGTTCTGTTCGTCGACGATTCCACGGATGACACCGAGGCGGTCATCCACGATCTCGCTTTTGTCATGCGCCTCCCGATCAGGGTCATCCACCGTGCCCTGGCGATCAATGGACTGAGTGGCGCGGTCACCCTCGGTCTCCGCGCAAGCCGCGGTACTTGGTGCATCGTGATGGATGGGGACCTCCAACATCCACCCGAGATGATTCCTAGTCTCCTCGCTACCGCACGGAGTTCGGCTGCCGACGTTGTGGTCGCGTCAAGGTACAGGCGAGGAGGAAGCGCAGACGGCCTGAACGGGTTCGTCAGGCACGCATCATCCTCGATCGCGACGGCACTCACAAGATCGATGTTCCCAAGGCGACTTCGGGACTGCAGCGATCCGATGACGGGATTCTTCCTCTTCCGCCGTGAGGCGGTCGACCTCGACGCCTTAAAGCCACGCGGGTTCAAAATTCTCCTTGAGATCCTGGCCCGAAATCGACTCACCGTCGTAGAGGAGTCATTCTCTTTCGGTGCAAGAACAGGAGGAACATCAAAGGCGTCCCTGCACCAAGGGTGGCAGTTCCTCGTGCAGCTCGCAGCTCTCCGCTTCGGGCGCCTCAGCCGGTTCGCCACCATCGGCGCAGTCGGTGCCATGGCCAACATCGGGTTGATGGCCGCATTCATCGGAGGGGGAATGGAATACCTCCAGGCCGCATCGATCGCGGCAATCCTGACCATCCTCGGAAACTTCGCCCTGCAGGAGAAATTAGTGTTCGCGGACCTACGGGCTGAGGGCAAATCGTTCAGGCGTCGATTCGCCTTCTCGATCGGGTTCAACGCCGCCGAGGCCGCCGCGCGACTGCCCCTCCTCTGGTTGATCGTCGATCTGCTGCACGTTCCGAGCCTTCTCGCGCAAGGAGCGACCCTGGTACTCGCCTTCCTCGCCAGATTCGTGTTCCATGCCCGTGTCGTCTATCGGCCGCGGCGTGAACACAAGCTGTCTGAGAATCGAGAACCATCCCAGCTCATGGGTCACGGCTCCACCGAGCCAGGCATGGTTACGTCAACCCAAGTCAGACCCAACAGGGCATCCTAAGCGGGACCCACCTCGACGGTTCCGGGGTGTCCAGGGCAATCTAAGCGGGACCACCTTGGCGTCTAACCGCTTTGCTGAACCAATGACCGAGCCATAAAGCGTCGATAAAACACGGCCAAATAACGCTGCGACTCACAGCACCTGTCGCACTGAAGCGAGCCTGCGGTCCGGGGTCGACCACGTTTGCGGGCTGTGGACTCAGCGGTCATCGGGAACTACTCGGGCCCGTCGCGGACGAACTTGAGAGTTGAGATCGATGACTCCCTCGTTGACCACTCGGGGGACTGGCTTCTCGTCTTCGGCGCGAACGGCGATGAGCTCGGCAGGTGTGCAGCTGAAGATGTCGCAAAGCGCCGACAGAATCGGCAGGGAAATGCGTTCTGGACGCTGCGTCACGAGTCGATAAATTTGCGACGCGGACAGGGTGATGTCGCGGTCCCGGAGGTGCGAAGCGAGGTCAGTGGTGTTGTGCATGGCGTTGCGGGCCATGAGCTCGGCAAGTTTCCAGTCGTAATCAACGCTGCGTTTCATCTGGGGGCTTCTGCTTTCTTCCGAGGGCTTCATTGATTGTGTTGTCCAGGACTCGACGGAGAGTTTTAGTGCGGTAGTCGCTTGAAACGGATGTGTAGAGCCCCGTAGTGGACGCGTATTCGTGTCCGACTTGGCGTTGAACGAAAAGAGCGTCCCAGCCATCTTCGATGAGGTGGGTGACGTACGAACGGCGCAGCGAATGAAAGTCCAGTCCGGGGGAGAGCCCCAAGTCATCACGGTACCGCCGAAAGCGGGCTCCGAGGGCAGCCTCCGAGACGATGCCTTGGCGCTCATTGGGAAACATGTCTTGTCCGTCGGTCATCAACGACCGTCCGCGTTCGTTCCATTCTTGGATGATGTCTTCCGTCCATTCGAAGACGGTGAGGACGCTGCGCTGCTTATGAGCAGAGCCTTTCATCGCTTTGCCGAACCGAACGTTGAGGACACCGAAGTTGCCAAATTCGGGCGCCTGCGGGTTGCGGGAGAAGTCAAACGTCTCGAGGTGACGCACCTCGTTTCGGCGCAGGCCGTAGGAATATGCAATCTTGAAAATGGTGCTGTCTCGGAAGCTCGGGAGCCACCCTTTGCGGTGATGCCGGGCGATCCGGTCTGCCTCATCGTCTGCCCGATCGAACAATGCTTGCACCTCTGCCTTTGTGAAAGCTCGCTTGCCGGGCCCTCGTTCTGATTCTTGGACATGGGTGGCGGTGTTCCACTCAAAACACACCTGGGTGGGTGAGTGCCGAACAGTTCAAGGCAGATTCGCGTCCATTCGTAGCCAGGGTCGGTGAGGTAGGCGCAGAAAAGCCTGAGGGCATTTTGGTAACTGCGCAGCGTTGACTGGGTGTTCTGGTGAACGGAACGCTGGTCTCCGAAAAACTCGTCGACATGACTCGATGTCCAGTTCCACGGGTGTTCGTTGGTGGCCTCGAGGAATCGCCGCACAAGGCGCTCTCGCTGTTGGATCGTCTGGAAACTCAAATTTCGGCTGAGCTGCTGGTTACGCCACCCATCGAACATTTCCTGCACGACCTGGTCTTCAGGATGAAGCAGCGGAACCGCAGCATTTCGCGATGCTCTACCAATTGAATCGATCGCCAAAACGTCTCCCAACGAGTGCATCAGATGCTTGATTCTTGCACTAGTTGCATGATCAGCGCAAACACTGAGCACAATGTGACTTCAACCCACGAGGAACACATCGCCTCAGCATCATGCGCGCCAACTGGATCACGTCAGCCGCCACGGGGAAATGCTGACCGAAAGGCAGTTTCCACCGCCACTGGATAGTCACACGATGCCGCAGGGCGAGGAGCGCCTAGTCGTGCATCTGTTGCAATAATACCTACTCTTGTTGACATAATCATTATTATCGGTCATATTAGGTGGGATTTTAGGTGTGATGTTTTTGTGTTTTTAGGTAATGATTTACTTGGTTTTTTCGTGTAGATGGTGTGGGATAAATGTATGAGCACGAAAACGTCTCGTCCAGGGCTTCGAGGCTACGAAGATTCTCTTCGGCTGTCAACGGCTGAAATCGTCGGAGGGCTGCGGGCGGCACTAGGCGCAAAGCTTGTGGCATTTTTGGGAGGCGTTCGTGAGACGCGTGCCGTTCGCGAGTGAGCGAACGGAACGCGGACACCGTCGAGCGGCGTTGTACTGCGGTTGCGTACGTCGTTTTATGTCATGGCGATGTTGCAGGAACGCGAAGCGGATGCAACTGTCGCTAGTTGGTTCCAAGGGATGAACCCGGAACCGGGTGACCAATCACCCGCTGCGCTGTTGCGCACGGAGCCGTTAGACGCAATTGGCCCGAAAGCCATCGCGGCGGCGCGGTCGTTTCGTGCGCACGGGTAGATGTTGCCCTCGGTTCGGCTGTCTAGATAACTACTCGCCTTGTCTGGTGATGAAGTCGGCCATGCCCGGCACAGTGAAAGCAACGAAACCGCGTTCGGGCGTGTAGATGTGACCGGTCCGGATCAGGTCTCGGCGGTTGACGGAGAGATCCGTGGTGCGCTTCTTCCGCAGCCGGGTCACGAGTTCGGCCATAGATGAGGGGCTGTCCTCGTCGAGGGCCATCGCGGACATAAAGGCCCGCTGGGTTGGTGTGGCCCGCTCCCATCTTGATTGATAGAGACCTTGTTCTACTTCAGTCCGCGCAGATTCGATGCCAATCTCAGCGTCTTGAAGCGTGATGGTGTCTGTGGCCCGCACAGCCCAGACATGACTTCCACACGCTTGAATGAAATAGGGGTATCCCCCGGTCGCTGTCACAGCCGCATCTAGGGCGTCGGCCTCCCACACGACCCCGTTGACATGCGCAGGAGCAGTGAGGGCGTCAGATGTTGCAATGGTGTCGAGCAACCCAATCTGTCGATAGTCGTACAGGCGCTCTGCGTAACTGGTCGCGTCGGCCAGCACGGCGGGCAAGGACGGCAACCCCGCTCCGACGAACACGACCGGAACAGGGAACACGTCCTGACCGAGATTATGCAACGCAACGTTGAGGGCAGCGAGATCCTCGGATGACGCTTCTTGGAGCTCATCAACGGCCAGCACAATGACCGTGTTCGCCTCACGCGCAGCACGGCCCAGGGCTTCCAAGAGTTCCTGGAGATCGACGGCGAGATCTCCGCTATCGGCCACACCGCGCTCAGGCATGACGTCGACGGTGAAGGAGTAGGTCCCTGATGGGTCCACACGAATTTGGAATGACCGCAGCGCGCCGGCAGCTTTGGACCAGAGTGCTTTGGCCCGGTCAGAGCTTGACAGGACCCTGCGAAATGCGAGGTGAAGCTCCTTGACCAAAGCGACGGCCAAAGGCTTACTACTCGAGGCCTCCACCTTGACAAAGATCAGCTTGAGTTCGGCCGCATCGCGTCCGAGTTGATTGAGCAACACAGTCTTACCCACTCCCCGGAGCCCAGAGAGGATCCACGGCCGTTCCCCCTCCCCCGATTCCCGAGCCTGGTAGAGCCGGTTCCGGAATTCACTAAGTAGATCAGAACGGCCAGCCAAGACCGGTGGCACTCGCCCGGCGCCGGGCTTGAAAGGGTTTATCGCAAGGTCCACAACTAAAATAATATCTCGACGAGTAAAAGAATCGTTTACTCGATCGTATAAGTTTGTATAAAAAGGTCCGCCGAAAGGCGAACCGTCCCTCAAAATAACGGGTAGGACAAAGCTGGCGTGGTCTTAGGATGGGCCGGTGCAATCCTCTTCGTCGCAGTAATAGTCTTTACTGCGGGCGCAGCCGCACCCATAATTGCGGGGGTTGCCATTGCGCTCTCGGTAGCCAGCACGCGCGAGCTGGGGCCTCGGGAGGCATTCTCAAATATGTGGGATCGGCGCTGATACCGTGGAGAAAAATAGCCGACGCGACTTCCCTCACGGTCGATACAGGCACGTACTATAAGCAATCGAGGTATCAGGTGACCGAAAATCACATCGTCATCTTGCCGGGGCGATCGGCCGAGGAATGGAGCCGTGGCATTGGTCCTTTTGTGCTCTCGTCCATGCTCCTGGCAGTGATTTTCGTCCCTGCGTACGTTCTGTCAGGGGCAACTGCGGCAACGGCACCCATTTGGCTGTACGCGTTGTTCGTTGTGATGTTGCTGCTGTTCTTTGCGGGGATGTTCGTCTTTTTAGCGGCAGCTTTCAAAGCCATGCGCGAGGCGAAGGCCGGGTACACCACGACGGGCGGCCAGTACCCAAATTTGCCGCAGCTCGAGTCACGGACCGGCGTTGTCATCAGGCCAGCGCCCACGACAACTTCGCCTCCACCCACCGCTTAGTTTCAATGATTCAGCGCGATACATGTTCCAGAGCTTGTTGGATTCACTCGCAGAGAAGACTCTGAACGTTGGATTCCCGGGACTCTACAACGCTGCTGGGGCCCGCTGGCGAGAGCTCGAAGGATCGGGGTTGAACCCGCCCGGCGGCGGTAGTCTCATTGAAAACACCGGCCCATGAAACGTCATTGATATCGAGCGCAGGTGAATACGTATAGAGAATTGGGTGAGAGTTATGACCGAAAACCATATGAGATGTTGCCGGGGCGATCCGCCGAAGAATGGGGCCGAAACCTCACTCCCCTTGCGCTCTGCTCGATGCTCCTGAGAGCGCTTCTGGTTCCGGCTTACCTTCTGGCAGGCGCAACTGCGGCGACGGTTCCCGGCTGGTTGTACGCGTTGTTCGGGTTGACAATGTTGCTCTTGTCATTAGCGATGTTCATCTATTTTGCGGTGGCCATCAAAGCCGCGCGCGAGTCCAAAGCCGAGTACACCACCACGGGCGGAATGTACCCGAAGTTGCCGCAGTTGGAGTCACGGACCGGCGTCGTCCTCCGGCCAGCACCTACGACAACTTTGCTTCCACCCACCGATTAGCTTTAAAGACTTACGCGACAGATACTCCAGAGCCTGTCGGATTCACTCAGCGGAGTTGAACCCGCGCGGCAGCGGTAGTCCCGTCGAAAATAGCGGCCCGGGAAACGTCATTGATAACGAACGCAATCGAATACGTACAGAGGATTGGGTGAGAGTTATGACCGAAGACCACATTGAGATGCTGCCGGGGCTCTCTGCCGCCGACTGGTCGCGCATTCTGAGGTCTCGCGTGCGCTGGCTAGCGCTTTTCATGCCGGTTCCTTTTGCTATTTACTATGTGTCCGGCGCATCCATGGACACGATTCCCCTGTGGCTTTACGTGTTATTCGGGTTAATCCCGTTGTTCTTCGCTCTGAGTGTGTTCTTCATTGTTGCGGCGTCAATCAAAGCCGCCCGCGAAGTCAAAGCCAGGTACACGACGTATGACGGGATCCACCCGGAATTGCCGCAGCTTGAGTCCCGGACCGGCATCGTCTTGAGGGAGGCCGCAGCTTGAGTCCCGGACCGGCATCGTCTTGAGGGAGACTCCCACCACAAGTGAAGAAGTCCGTTCGATGGAAGACAGTGATACCAACTCTGCTCCTCGGAGTTGTCACAGTCGTACCCGCCGTCATCCGCACCCGCGACGACTTCTCCATGTGGATCTACATTGGACTGCCGGTGCTCCTCCCTATCTTGGCGATCGCATCAGTACTGGGTCTTCTTCGTCGGCGGCGTTCGACCCGGGTGTGGGCAGAAATGGCGCAGTCGCATCCGAGCGAGCAGAAGAACATTGTGTTCGTCTACCTCAAGACTAAGAATGAGCTCACGCGGCTCGGTTGGCGCCTGCACGGCAACGCTCTAGCCTCGATTACTGCTATCGGCGTGGTGTTTGGCGATGATGTGAGTTTTTGTGACTATGGCAGCGTTAGTCGGACCCACCAGGGCAATCTAAGCGGGACCCACTTCGGCTGTTTCGGCGTGTCACGGGCAACTTAACCGGGACCCACCTCCACCGTGGTCGCAACGTGTTTTCGGTTGCTCAAGGTGGAGGTTCGGATGGAGTCTCGGGTGGAGTTGTTCTCACGGATCCGGCGTGATGCGCGCGTGGAAGGCCTGTCAATACGTGAGTTGGCTCGGCGTCATGGTGTCGGCCGGCCAACGGTTCGGTTGGCTCTCGCGCAAGCAGAACCGCCGTCCCGGAAAACGCGGGTGCGGACGGCGCCTCGGTTGGACATGTTCAAGAGCGTCATCGACGAGATGCTCCGCCAGGACCTCGATGCCCCGCGCAAGCAACGTCACACGGCGAGGCGGGTTTTCGCTCGCCTCGCGGACGAGGAAGCTGCGACGGAGCTGTCGTATTCAACGGTTCGGAATTATGTCCGCCGGCGGCGGCCAGAGATTGACGTGGAAGCCGGCCGGCTGCCGGAGGTCTTTATCCCGCAAGAGCACGCACCGGGCGCGGAAGCGGAGGTGGACTTCGGGGAAGTGTGGGTGGTTCTGGCTGGGGTGAAGACGAAGTGCCACATGTTTACCTTCCGTCTCTCCCATTCCGGGAAGGCAATCCACCGGGTCTATCCGACGCAGGCGCAGGAAGCGTTCCTCGAGGGGCACCTCGACGCGTTCGACGATATCGGTGGTATCCCGACGAGGCACATTCGTTACGACAACCTCACCGACGCGGTCGTGAAAGTCATCTACGGCTCTGGCAGGCAACAAAACGAGAACCAACGGTGGGTGCTGTTTCGTTCCCATTACGGGTTCGATGCGTTCTACTGCCATCCAGGTATTGAGGGCGCTCACGAGAAGGGCGGGTCGAGGGGGAAGTCGGCCGGTTCCGCCGCACTCATCTCTCTCCGATGCCCATCGTTGATTCTCTCGCCGACCTCAACAACCGAATCCGGCAGTGGGATCTCGACGATGAGCGCCGCAGAATCAGCGACCGGATAAGGACGGTTGCTCAGGACTTCGCCGTGGAGCGCCCGTTGCTGGCGCCGATCACGCTCGAACGGTTTGAACCAGGATTGTCGCTGACGCCGCGGGTGAGCCGGTCGAGTTTGGTGCGGGTGCGGATGGCGTCCTACTCGGTTCCTGCGCGTTTCATCGGCCGTCCCGTTCGGGTTTCTCTTCGTGCGTCGGAGCTGGTGATTTTTGACGGGCGCGCCGAGATTGCGAGGCATCCCCGGGTCGTTGCCGTGCACGGGCAAAGCGTGAACCTTGACCATTACCTCGAGGTCCTCCGATACAAACCCGGAGCGCTCCCCGGATCAACAGCGTTAGCGAATGCTCGCGCTTCTGGCGCGTTCACCTCCGCGCACGAAGCGTTCTGGGCTGCCGCCCGAAAGACCGACGGTGATGCTGGCGGCACGCGCGCCCTCATCGACGTTCTTCCGCTGCACCGGTCGATGGCCGCCGCCGATGTCATCGCCGGAATCATGGCAGCGCTCACCGTTGGGGCAGTCACAGCCGATGTCGTGGCCGTTGAAGCGCGTCGCCACGAAGCGTTGGGTGGGTCCCTGCAGGAGCGTCACCGCGTCGAACACAGTCGTGGTCCCGAGCGACGAGTGGTCAGTCTTACTCAACGTCGCCTCGCTGACCCGGCCGCCGTTATCGCTGGTCTTCCCGCTGACACCCGACCACTTCCCCCGGTCGCCGCTTACGACGAGCTGTTGCGATTGCCTGAACGATCCGAATGTGAGGCCGCACCCGCGGCGAAGAAGGGAAATGTGTCATGACGACTCCGACGACCATCACCACCGTTCTGCGCAGGAGAAGGGGCTTGACGGAGGAAGCCGCCAACGCAGCCATAGATCAGGCCTGCCGGAGGCTCCGCCTTCCCACGATCCGCGCTGTCGTGGACGAAGCAACAACCGCGGCCAAGAAGGAGCAACTCACCTATCAAGGGTTTCTCGCCGAGCTCCTTCTGGCCGAATGCGATGACCGCGACCGCCGTTCCTCGGCCCGCCGCGTCAAAGCGGCCGGGTTTCCGAGGGACAAATGGCTGGGAGACTTCAGCTTCGACGCGAACCCGAACATCAACCCCGCCACCATCAATACCCTCGCCACCGGCGAATGGGTGCGCCGCGGGCAGCCCCTCTGTCTCATCGGCGACTCCGGCACCGGAAAAAGCCACCTACTCATCACCCTCGGCACCGCAGCGGCGGAGAAAGGATTCCGGGTCAAATACACGCTCGCCACACGTCTGGTCAACGAACTTGTCGAAGCCGCCGATGAGAAAAACCTCGCCCGAACTATCGCCCGCTACGGCCGCGTCGACCTCCTAATGATTGACGAACTGGGCTACATGGAACTCGACCGCCGCGGAGCCGAACTGCTCTTCCAAGTCCTCACCGAGCGGGAAGAAAACAACTCCATCGCGATCGCCTCCAACGAATCCTTTTCGGGCTGGACGAAGACATTCACCGACCCCAGACTCTGCGCCGCAATCGTGGACCGGCTGACGTTCAACGGCACCATCATCGAAACCGGGACCGACTCCTACCGCCTCGCCCACACGCGAGCCCAACGAACCGGCTGAGCCAGCATCGACGGTCACTTCACCTGGACGAAATGCTCGACAACGGGGAATGGGTCATAGAAATGGTGCAGCAGGCCTTTCCAAAGCTCGTACTCCGGTGACGCCCGGAAACCATGCGTGTGAGCTTCCACGGAATTCCACTCCACAAGAAGCACATAGAGGTTCGGCGATTCCATCGATCTCGACAAGGACAGAGAACGGAACCCGGGCTGGCCGCCAATTAATGGACGCGCCTGCTTGAACGCCGCCTCAAACTCCACTTCGGAACCAGCACGCACCGAAAGAATTGCATGCTCAAGAATCATGCCCTCAGCCTCTCACGACGCTCCCAAGCCAAATCAATAGAAGGTTTAGTGGGTCCCGCTTAGATTGCCCCGGTGGGTCCCACTTGGGTTGACATAACCATTTTTGAGAGCACAACGTAGACGGGCCAACCTTCCGCCTGCCCATATCGGCGATAACACAAGCAAAGTTGAGCGTTGTTCCGGACGCGGTGAGAGAGCATTTGGCACTCTCCCTGCTTTTGACCGGGGGAACTCGGCAGCGGTCTCTGCTCTTGAATGTTCGAACGGTGGAGCACCGGCAGATCGATGAGTCTCAGATCACCGCGCTAGCGGATCAGCTCAATCGCAAGATTAGGGCCGAGACCGCCCAGCGACGGGCTGAATAGTCCTCCCGTGCACGAAATCCCGTTTCGTGGACACCGGATAACCCTACGTGTCATGCATCATGGATATCGGCGGATACGTTTTCGTCCGTCCGTGCCCCTGTTTCACTGTTCGCCCAAACCGCCATCGCATGCCCGTGCGCCGGTTAATCTTCAACTGTAGGGATGCTTCGGCGTTTGTGATTCCTTGACTCATCAACCGAGCATATTTAATGCGCGTCTCGGCCAGTGGGAGCGCGCTCGCACCCTTTTTTCGGCTTCGTGAACTGTCCTCCATCGTTGTCTCCAAAATCCGGTGTTGCGACGACGGCTAGAAAATGCCCTGCCCATGGGCGGCCCCGTCTGTGCCACCTTGACCTCAGGTGACCCGCATATCGGGGAACAACCCTTCCGGCGGTGCGGTGTAGGGCAGCGGTTCGCCGGGCTTGTTCGTGTCCTCCGACTTGGCGAAGGGACCTTCTGTGCTTAGCAGGATGGGCATGTGGTGGTCGGCGTGTTCGATCCACCATGTGCTTGACCCGGTGGCGCCGTCGAGTCTGAGGTGTTCCCACGCGCGCCACAGGGCGTCGATGCGGGCGAGTGCTTCCGGGTTCTGCCACCAGGTTGCCGACCATCGGAAGCTGGCGTTGCCGGGTCCAACACGGCGCGAGTACATGTGTCGCAGCCGGTCGCGTACGAATTCGTCGGATGAGCCGTAGAACAGCTGCGGTGTCTCGGCTTCTTCCTCTTCCTCGTTGTCATTTTCGCGCAGGTCGTCGAATTCGCTCACAGCTCGTCCTCCGTTCGAGGGGCGGCGTTCAGCCACGGTTGGGTCCCGCCAACCGGTGAGGCTTCGGCCGGAGCACTCGCTTCGGGCCTCACGGCCGGCGTGCTGGCTGGGTCGTGCGCTGCGATGGATGCGCGTACGGCGTCGGCGTGGGTGCCGCGCATCCAGGGAATGGTTTCGATCAGGGTGGCGGGGGCTCCGGAGGCGAACACGACGGCGCGGCCGCGGGGCAGAGCTCCGAGATCCGCGACGTCCAAGGTGCGCTCGCGCTGTACTTGGTGGGATGTTGAACGGTTCCCTCGCCCGACGCTTGTCGAGGTGGTGTGCTTGTCGTAGTCGCCGACCATCTGGGAGAGCTCATTCAAGAATTCGGGTTCTTTGACGCCGCCGCCGTAGACGGCGATGTTGGAGGCTGACCAGAGCTTGCGCATCCCGTCTCTGCCCCAGACTTCGACGCCCTGTGACCAGGACTGCAGAATGGTCATGAGGACGATTCCTCGGGAGCCGTAGTGGGAGTACAGGTCGGGGAGGCCGTGCCAGCGGCACACGTTTGCTGCTTCGTCAAGAACACCGAGCAACGGTACGGCCAGTCGCCCGCCGGGCTGGGTCGTGGCGAGATCTTCGGCCGCTTCGACGGTCGCCGCGGTGAGCGCGGTGACCAGTGGCCCGGCGGTTCCTTTGCCTTCCTTGGAGAGGCTGTAGAGGGTGTCGGTGCTCCGCACAAACGCGTGTGGGTCGAACTGTGGCCGGGAATCCCCGGCCACATTGCCGCCCAGGGGTGTCACCCACTGCCCGATCGCGCGGACCTTCAAGCATGACGCCATTTGCGCGGCCGTCCCATAGACGCTGTCGCGACGTCGCGGTTCGCCATTCACTTGGCCGTCGACGGCGTCGGCCATCTGGTCGTATCCGTGAGCGCGCAGAATGTCGACCGGAGCCTCATCGCCGGGCGTGGTGGTCCAGGTGAATACCTTGGTGATGGGTAGACCGGCGACGGCTGCGGCGAGGAGGAAGCCGGCCAGGAGGTCTTGGCCGGCGTTGTCGAAATACGGGTCGGCGCGCGAGTCGCCGGCACGAGAACCGGTAGCGAAGTGCTCGGCTAGCTTCGCGGCCTTCACGTCGTCGGTGACATAGCTAAGTGGGTTCCACCACCAGGTTGGTTCTTCCAGCGCGATGCGTTGCGGGTCGAACGCCCACACGCGGCCACCGCCCGCGGCTCGCACATCACGCGTGGCATCCAGAACGTCTCGCTTGTTCGACGTGGTGAGGACCGCGCCTGGAGCAGACAGGATCGCCGGAATTGCACGGCTGGTCGATTTTCCAGTGCGGGGCCCCCAGATGTCTACGTGCATATCTTCAGGGGATCCGTAGAGTTTTTGCCTTCCAGCAACGGTGATACCGATGGGTACACCGAGCCAGTCCGTGACGCCGAGACGATGCGCGGTCGCCTTCGCGCCCGTGGCCGACAGCGCGCGAAGATCGCGACCCTTGCTCATGTACGTCGCAGCTCCGTCGACGTTGCTGCGCCGCCGCCGGGCACGCGAGACCGATACGGCGACAAGGACGCTCAGGACGAGGACCGCGACGAGCGTGGCTGCGAGAATCCATGTCGCGGATGCTGACCAGGTCACGGAGCCTTGTAGCACGCCGAAAAACAGGCCGAACGGGTCACTGGTCAGGTCGGGGTTTACCCCGTCCAGTTGTGAACCCCACGTCACGGCCACCCACACGGTGCTCAGGGCCACGGCTACGAGCGCGAGGCACACGATCAGCATGATCGTCTGCCCGTCGAGGCCGTTTTGGTTTCGCCTGTTTGATGCGCTCACGCTGCACTGTCCTCGTCGTCGGCTGTGCGGTCTGTGCGGTCTGTGCGGTCGGCTTCGACGTCGACGTCCTGCCGGGCGTCGTCGGCGTTGCCCCGTCCACTGATCGGGTTCGACTCGTCGGGTTCAGGGAACGAGGCAGCAGGATGCCAGAGTTTGTTGGTGTCGTTGATCGCGCGCTCCGACTCGATCAGTTCGACCTTGACGGGGATGCCCGGATGCCCTCCGACCTTGATGAGGAATTTGCCCCGGCCCGGAGGGTCGGATTCGCGCCCCAACCCGGTATCCCACGTGCCCGGATCTTGCCAGGACGTGAGGAGTTCTTGTTCGGCGCGCGAGAGCGGAACAGCACTGGTGAGCATGGGCATTTCCGCGCCCGGTAGACCGCCGGCGATCACCATGCCGCTTCTCTCGACGAATCCGCGTGCCTTCATCCGGTCGGACTCGTTCGGCAGGGAGAGAAGGTCGCTCATCGTGTGCGAAATCATCGCCAGGCCCACACCGCGTTGACGGTTGAGCCGGGTGAGGGCGTCAACACGGTCGACCATGCCCGCTCCAGCGCGCAGCGCCCGCCAGAGTTCGTCGAGCACGACTAGGTAGTGACGGCGTGGCTCGAGGCCGGCGTCGGCGAGGGCGTTGGCGATGTTCACGGTGCCAAAGCCCGCCGACCAGCAGGCCAGCAAAATTGCGGCCTGCATATCGGTGTCGGAGTCATCGATCGAGGACACGTCGTAAACAACAGGGCGATCGCGCATCATGGGAACGTCGGTCGGATGGGCGAAGGTCTCGCCCAAACGTCCACCCGACGTGAGGCTAATGAGTGAGGCCTCTAGTTCCTCTGTGATCTTCTTGTACCGCTCAAGGTCGCCACGGTCCAGGGCCACCGCGCGCACTTCCGCGGGGGCCTCCTGAATCACACGCAGCAAGTCGCCGAGCACCGGGACGCCCTCGTTGCGCTCGTCGAGCACGGTGAGAGCCCGGTCGATGATGGATTCTTCGCGAGCGGACGGTGCGTCTTTACGGAGGATCGTGAGAAGGGCCGACACCATCGTTTGTCGGCGTCCGTGAGCGTCGGCGAGCACCATCTGACGCTCCTTCTCCTTACCGGCCAGGCGCAGCCGTTCGGCGGCCGCGGTTGCCTCGCCGGGATCGAGGATGTTCAGGTGCCCGCGGCCACGGCCGAGGGTGATGACTTGCCCGCCGAGGGCCCGGATCATGTCGACGTAGTCGGGTTTCAGATCACCCAGCACCAAAGGGAGGTTGCCGAATCCGGCGCCGCCGGCCGCCATCCGCCGGATGAGTGTTGACTTGCCCAGGCCCGGCAGTCCCAGCACGAACACGGAGGGGTTTGAGATGAGCCCGGCGTCCTGGAACCAGGAAATGGGGTCGGCGCACACGGTCGCTCCAGTAAAGAGCTGCAGGCCGATCGGGACGCCGACCATCGGGGTTCCTGTTCCCACCGAAAAGGGATGCATGCCGCACACCTGGACGGTCGTTCCGCGCCACTCGTCCACGGGGTGGATCACGCTGGCCTCGCCGCGACCGCGCCCCAACCATCCTCGGGGGCCGGGACGACGGACCTGCGTCTTCTTGTCCGTGTCTGGCTTCTTCTGTTTCGCCGTGGACCGCTCGGGCGGCTTCACCTTCAGCGCTTTGCGCCGGGTGGAATCGATGGCGGGCATTACAGCTGCTCCCTAACCTCAGATGGAATTCGTACATGCTTGGGCAGGACCAGGCCCAGCGGAAGCGCGGCCGCGAATGCGGAATCCTGAGACCCGTGCACGATGCGCAGCCGTAGCCGGGCCGTCGCAGAGAGATTATCGATCGCGGCCTTCGCATCGGCCTCATGGGCGGCGCCTGTCACCGTGGCGGTGACGAGCATCCCGAAATTGACTAGGCCGGCGCCGGAGGCTTCCTCCTGCGCCGTGGCGAGGACGGCGCGGGTTGCGGTCATGCTCCGTGCTGTGGGCTTGTTCGAGGACTGCACATTGAACGTTGACGCGCGCACGTCTGCCTCGACGATCGCCGCGGCCTTGGCCGCATCGATCGGACGGTAGAGCAGTGTGACACGCTTCCTGGCGACGTCTCGGTGCGGGGCTAACAGGCGAGCCAGAATGCTTGAGGGGACGTTGCCGCGCGGGGCGCCGCTCATCATCCATGTCACCGACAGGGCCGAATCGTGTCGGTAGGTGTCCCAGTTCGCCTGGTGGGCGGTGGGGCCGACTTCAGGCCAGTAGAGTTCTGGCACCTCACCGGCTGCGTTGGCGTCATCGATGAGGCGAGCTGCAGCCGGGTTGTACGCAACGCGGATGACTTCACAGAGCTCCTGTGCGCTCAAGGGGCGTGTTGCTCCCGCGCCCGTCGAGGACAGGCTTTGCGTGAGGCCGGGCAGGCGTGAGGCCAGCTCGCGGCCCATTTCATCGGGGGTGTGCTTCTTGCCTCCGACGCGGGCGGCTGCGTTGAAGGTGATCGCCACGAAAGCTTTGATGGTCGCGGATCCGGCGGGGTATTGCTTCACCAGGTCATGGAGGATGTTCTGCGCAAATTCTGGGGCGTCTGGATCGATGCGGCTGTTCACTTCACGGCGGAGCCGCGTTCCCGTGTCGGGCGCCGTTTCAATCGTCACGGACACCGCCTCGATGCCGGGTTCATCGCCGAGGCTGGCGAGCCACATGCCCCACTCGGCAACCCACACGTCGACCTGTTCGCGGTCGACGAGCGCTGCACCGTCGGGTTCGGTCTCGATGACGACGGTGTAGTCCGACGTCGCCGGGATCTGCAACAAGGCAAATGGACGGTTGTAGCTATCGTGCCACTCCGAAAGTCTTGAGCCCGCGGCCAGTCCCGGGAGTTGCACTGTGCCCCACTCGGCCCGGCCGAGCGGCCCCGACCGGTAGATATGCGTCCCCATGCGTGTGGTTACCATCCACCCGACCCGGGTGGTGGCTCGCATGAGCAGGCTTTGACCGTGCTTGTCTTTGACAGCGACCGTCAGCAGAAAAGCGCCGAAAATGAGCGCCGTGACGACGCCGTTCAGAATGTTTGAGGCCATCGTCACGATGACGCTGAAACCGGCCCCAACGAACAGAATCGCCGTGCCGATTGACCCCAAGCCCAGAAGACCAGCGGTCTTCGGTTTCGTCCAGTTGCCGTAGCTGCGCGGTGCGCTTTGCGTTGTCATCGAGAACCTCCTGCTCAGGAACCGCTAGGTCCGGTTGAATCATCGGCCGCCGACTGCACGGCGCTTTTTGCAGCCACTGCCGCGCCCTTGGCGCCGGCGCCCGCCATCTGCGAGCCCATCACAAGGGGTGCAGCGGGCCCGGCCGCCGCTGCAGCCCCACCCGCCGCTCCCCCAGCTGCCGCGCCACCGCCGGCTGCCCCGGCTCCTGCACCAGCGGCAACTCTGCCCCCAGCGCCAGCGCCAGAGGGTGTCGAGGTGGGAGCTGATGGTTTGCCGCCGCCGGACGTGCCTGAACCGGTCGGAGCATCGCTGCTGCCGCTACCTCCGCCTGTGGGCGTTGACGAAGAGCTACTCATGCGTTTGATTGCTCCGCTGGCGAGGTCGCCGCCGATCGCGCCCGCTGCGCCAGCCATCGCCATGCCCGCGGTGCCACCGCCTGCGACAGCACCCGTCATGGGAGCGACGAACTTGAGTAGAGCGGGCAAGGCGATGAGGGCCATGAGCATCAGCGCAAGTCCGGTGAGGATCGTCCAAATGCCTCCGCCATCATCTTTAAAAGCATCCGTGCCGGTGAGGCTGAACGCAGCGGCATAGATCAGTGCCGCTGCGGGCTTGTAGAGGATGAAGGCAATCGTCCAACCGATCACCTTCCCGAACCACTGCTTGCCCATTTGAGTGTTCGTGAAGCTTGCCGTCAGCGGCAACACACCCGCCAGAATGACCAGCAGCCCGCCACGCACGACCATGAGTGCAACCTGCACGTAGGTCATCAAAAGAGCGATCGAGCCCAGGATGAGAATCCCGATAAGCCCGATCGGCGAGCTGGCTGTAATGGCGACCATCGCCGCAACATTGGTCCCAAAGCAATTGGACTCCCCCGCCGCTGACACATCACAGTCCGTAGCTCCATTGAGAATCCAAATCGAGAACGCATCCGCAGCAGTGACGGCGAGGGAGATAATTGCAAGCCCAGTTCCCGAAACCACGATGAGAGTAATGAGCGACTGCAGCAGGTCTTTTCCCGGCTGTGCACGCTGTTCCCACGCCATGCGAATCCCGCCGATGATCACCGAGAGGATAGCCAAACCCCCGACGTAATACCAGAGCGAGTTCTGCAAAAACCCGACCGTTGTCGACGACCCTGCGGGAGCATTCGCGCCCAAGAGCCCACCCACGAGCGCGGACGCACCCGAGATAAGCAAGATCGCTATGAAGATCACTCCGAGGGTGCCCACATGATGAAACCCCTCACCGCGTCGGCTCCGAAGAGCGATCATCGCGCCCAGGGCGATAATCGACAGAACCGCGAGAGTGAGACCGATGAAGGTTACGTATCCGAGGATTGTCGCGAACTCTTCTGAGCCTGGGTTATTCGTAGGGAGACGAGTCGTACCCTCGCCAGCGGTCAGGACCGGAGTCGGCACCGCGACCCACATCGTCCCAATGCTCGCCAGAGCCTTCCCGAAACCTTCCAGGACGCTGTTCGCTAACTCCTGAACCGCATCGTTCGACGCATTCGATACGACGTTGGTAACTCCCTCACCGACGGCGCATCCGATGTCGAACATTGAACAAGCCATGTTTTACGCCCCCGACCAAGGGATGTAACTGCCCAAATTTTCTACCTGAGCGGGCTGAAGGGGGTTGTTCCCCTCGGCATCTGTGACGCCCTTCCAATCTCCGCCTGACCACTGCAAGACGTTGGGGATGCTCACGAGTGCTCCGCTGCTGGAGACCTGGAACACGAGATCTACTGTCGTCTCGTCGACCGAATAGGAGTTGATCTTGAATCCAGCGAGCTGCGCCCTAAAATTCTGGTCATCCGATGCGTTCTCGCCTGATTTTTCTCTTTCCAGAGCGGCATCCTGGCCGGGACCGGGAACGAGGAACCGTTTGGAAAGCTCCGGCGCGAGTCTGTTGTCTGTACCCATTGCCATGAGATTAATTGAGGCAAAGAGAGCGCCCTCAGCAGTGTGTGCGTAGCAACTACGGAAGCCACCGTCGATGGTTCCGGGCCCCGCGCCCTTTGGGTCAGTGGGTGCAGCAACAGTGCCTACCAGTTCCCACTTTGTGTCAGGAGCGTTCGTCAACGTGTTCTCTGTGTCGAATCCCGGTAGGCCGCACACACTCTTGTCGGCGGCATCGCCGCTAGGGGACGTTGACGTGGGGTTGCTCGTTGGTTGAGCGGTGTTAGCGTCCGAGTCGCGGGTGAGAGAGGTCACGAGGACGATGATCGCGGCGAGGACGATGACCCCAACAACGATGGCGGCGGCGATGAATCCCGGGCGTGAGAACGGGCTTCTCTGTTCGGTGTTCGTCATGCGTTACTCCTTCGCGCGTTGTTGGAGGTGGCTAGGAGCCGGAGATGAATCCGACCAATGCCGTTGCTGCGCCGATGATCATGACGCCAACCAAGATGCTGACGAACGTCTTTACGTGCTCGCCGCCTTCGCCGCGTCGTGAGTTGAACATGAACATTACGGCTACCGCGATGAGGGACAGAATCGCTGCGATTAAACCAACCCATTTTGCCCACGCCAGGATTGTGCTGACGGCTTCAAATCCGGGTGGGGCCAAGGGTTCTGGGTCAGGAAGTGCTGTGAGCAGTTGACCGGCGGTGGCGAGCACGTGTGCGGCGGCGAGGGAGACGGTCATGGTCGGGCCTTTCAGTTGTGAGCGGGAACGCTCGGAGGTGCGAGGGCGAGATCGGTGAAGAGGGAACGAAATTCTTTGGGTAACGGGGCCGTCGCGTCCGGTGGGCCGAGTCGCCATGCATCGACCCAGGGCAGATTCCACACACGGGGAACGCCACCGATGATGACGTGTTCAAGGTGGCGCAACACTTTGGGCCGTCGGCCGGGGGCATCGGCGATCAGGACCAGGCCGGCGAGTTGCACGCCGTCGCCCAACATGTTTGAGGCCCATTCTGTTGCGGCGTGCTGCGCCTTGAGTAGGCCGGCGTAGTTCGTTCGCGCCACCAACACGACGCGATGCGTTGTTCCAGACGTCGTCGGAATCGGCCACGCATGGTCACAGGGTCGGGTGCCCGCGGTGAGGGCGGCGAGGGTGGATTCTCCGGCGCCGCCGTGGACGCCAAGCCACCAGATCGTTGCCGGCCAAACGGCTTTGCGCCGCGGTAGCTGGTCAGCTGCGCCGGGGATCGGCACGCCAGCTTGGGGAGTGGTTGCGCCGTGGCGTGGTTCCCGTTGCATGGCGAGGGGCGTGGAAAATTCGGGGTTTTCTGACTGGTCAGAGCCGACGAGCCACCGGTTCGCGCTCGTGCTCATACGGAGTTCCCCTCTGTCATGATTCATATCCATTCTTTGTCATTCACATAGACTCCAGTTCTACCCCGTGTTCAGGATTGCTGACATCGTGTATTTATATTACCTAAATAGTACGCAAGTGCACTTTTGCATACTCATTTGTCTCGCTGTCGGTTACGCTCGGAGAGTGGACGAGATAACAGTGTTGGTGACGTGGCCCGACTCGATGCTGGGCCGATACGGCGACATGCTGAGCGTGTCCGACGTTTCTCATGTTCTGAATTTGGAGCCGCGTAACATTCGCTGTTTGGTCACCAGCACCGATGTGGCTACCTGGCTGCCGGGGTTAAAGATCGGCAAGAGTTGGCGGATTGCACGCGATCAGCTGCGCGCTTACCTGATCGGTCATCACAACGATGACTCCGCACTCAGCTTTCCAAACGACGAGAGAGGCCCCGCATCATGATCGACGCCGTCCCCACTTTTCCTAGGATTGAAGCCACAGTCGCTGCGGACGCGACGGGTACCGTTGCGATCAACGGTGTGATGCAGTCGGTGGTCGGCGCGGATGAACAGGCCGTGCGAGCGGAAATTCTGACGCGTGTCACGGCAACAGCCAACGACCTGGGCCGCCCTGTTCGTCTGAACACTCGTGACAGGCTCGGGGAACAGCAGCTCGCTGTGTTCCCGGACGGCCACGTGGAAGCACTATCTGGCCTTGATGCTTTGGCAGCGCGGGTCACAGCGACCCCCACCGCCGACCAACCGGCCCCCAAGCCTGCCCTCAACACGGCTCAGCCTTCAGAGAACGTTGCTGTGCGTTCAGAGGGTCCAGCGGCCCGATTGACCCTGAACGATTTTTTGCAATCTCGGCCCGTCGCGCTGGTCGGACCGGCCATGATGGGCTGGCAGGGCACAGTGCGCAGACTCACTGGCGGCCTTGTCTCGGTCGCTCCAGGTCAGCTCGAGCTCACGCACCGAAGCGCCATTGATCGGGTCCAGCAAAGCCTGCGCGGACCCCGAACGGTCGTCGTCATCAACCCCAAGGGTGGCGCTCATAAAACCACCGCGACGTTGCTACTGGCAGCGACGTTTGGCACCTACCGCGGTGGTTATACGCTCGCGTGGGACAACAACGAAACCCGTGGGACGCTCGGATGGCGGGCGCAGCCCGCCCGCCACAGCAACACGGCCGTCGATCTGCTCCGCGACCTTGACCGCTTCAACGACCTCCGCAGTGCACGGGTGGGCGACCTCGACAACTATGTTCGCTCGCAGGGATCCACCCAGTTCGATGTGCTCGCCTCTGACGAGGATGCGGCCGCGTCGTCGACCATTAATGGCCAGGCGTTCAATGAGCTCCACACGACGATGAGTCGGTTCTACCGGGTCATCGTTGTTGACACCGGCAACAACATGCGCGCCTCCAATTGGGAAGCCGCCCTCGACGCCGCCGACCAGCTCGTCATCGTCTCCACAATCCGCGAAGACACCGCAGCCAGCGCCGCATGGCTGGTCGACGGACTGTATGAGAAAGGCCACGAAGAGAAGGTGCGCAACGCCGTCACCGTTCTCGCTTCCCCATCGAAGGTGGCCGACCCGCAGCTGAACCGCCGGTTGCATAGCCACTTTGCGTCCCTGACTCGCACCGTGCTCGACGTGCCCCACGACCCCTCACTGGTCGACGGGGGAACGCTGAGCTACGACGCTCTCGCCCCCGCGACGCGTGAAGCGTGGCTGCAGGTCACTGCAGCGGTCGCGGACGGGCTGTGAAACGAACCCTGGTTGCCGTGGTGCCCCTCATTGCTGCCCTCGCTCTCACTGGATGTGTCGGCGCCACGGCGTCGCCGACCGTGGCCCCGTCGACGAGCGCCAAGAGTGCACCGTCGTCGCCGTCCGGAACTGCAGTGCCTGACGCGCCCACCGATGATGCGAGCGTGTTGCCTGTGCCCGAAGCTGGAACGGACAGTCGGGCCGACGCGATCACCGCAGCTGAGAAGGTCGTGACGACCTTCGGGCAGCCCACACTCGATGCCACCACATGGATGAACAACATGTACCCGCTACTGACCCAGACGGGCGCGGCGGCCTATGAAGGAACTGATCCGGCGAAGGTCCCCGTCCACCAGGTCACCGGTGCTGGCATCCTTCTGGACGGCTCCACCGAGGTTGCTTTGATCGTTCAGGTGCCCACGGACGCGGGCCTGTACAACGTCAGCTTGAGCCGCCCAGGCGCGGCCGTGCCGTGGCTCGCTGACCGAATCCGACCTGCACAGGGATAACGGTGGCTGACGACAAAGGGAAAGGCGCTCTGATCCTCATTGGTGCGCCCGTCGCGCTGGTCGCGACGGTGTTCCTGCTGATCATCCTCGTGTTCTCGGGCACGGCAGCGACTGCTGCCTGCACCGAAGCGGCTGGCACGGTGAACCCCGAGACGGTGCCCACTGATCCTGTCGCCGGTTACTCCGGAGACCAACTGAAAAATGCCGCCTACATCATGAACGCAGCGAGTGCTCTCACACTGGACCGCACCGCTCAAGTGCTCGGGGTGATGACCGCTATGGGGGAAAGCTCGCTCGTGAACGTTGGCTACGGCGATGATGTGAACGGCGTCACCAACCCGGACGGTACCCCCACCAGCTCACTGGGCTTATTTCAGCAGCAGTGGAGCCTGGGAACGTGGGGAACCCGCGACGAAGTGATGGACCCCACCCATGCCGCGACGGCATTCTTCGAACGCCTCGTCGGCGTAGCCGACTGGCAGAACCTTGCACCCACCTTCGCCATTCACAAGGTGCAGGGTAACGCCGACCCGTTCCATTACGAGAGATTCTTCGGCGCAGCTGACCAGATCGTGACCGCTCTCGCCGGAGATGGTGCGGCTGGTGGTGGCTGCGGCAGTGGCGCCGTTGCTCTGCCGCTGAGCGCCGGTTTCAATATGACCGGCGACTACGGGCCGAGGGAGAGCCCTGTCGCGGGGGCGAGTAGTTGGCACCCGGCCGCTGATCTGCAGCATTACCCGAACCCGTGCGGTGACCAGATCTACGCGATCACCGGCGGAACCGTGACTCTCATTGCGGGCTACCAGGTCTCGATCAAATCAGCGGACGGCTACACCGTCTCCTACCTGCACATGAAACTTTCCGACGTGTCCGCACAGGTCGGCGACGCCATCACGACCGGTCAGCCGATCGCGCTCGTCGGCAACGAGGGACCCTCCACCGGGTGCCATCTCGACCTTCGAATCAACACAGCGGGCAGCACGAATGACGCCGTGAACACTCTCACAGCAGTTGAGGATCTCGGCGGTCCGTCAGCGTCGGCAGGGTTTGTGAATCCGGAGGAATACTTCACCCTGTTCGGCATGAAATTGTGTCCCGCAGAGTCGTGTCAGAGGCAGTATTCATGACCCCGAATCAGACGCGCAGCCTTCAGGGCATAAAAGCGGGGGTGACCTGCTGGAATAATGCCATAAGTGGTGTGGATACCGAGGCTGATATTCACCCCACCTGCACGGTCCGGCCCAGTGACCGTGTGCCGCATATCCGAATCGGATTTTCACATGAAAGACACCGCCCCTGATGGACGATGAATACTGGGACACCTACCCAGAGACCTTGACCACCACCGACGTGGCCAAAATTCTCCACGTCGGAAAGCCCGCCGTGTTCGCCCGACTTCAGAGCGGCATCATCCCGGCGCATCAGGTCGTCGGTTCCTGGATCATCTTCAAAGCTGAAATTCGTGCGTGGCTGGACTCCACCAGTAACCAGGAACCTGTCGGTCCCACGGCCGTCGTCGACGTGCTCGCCGCCTACGGTGACGAGCTGAGCTACCGCGACCTCATGGTCCTCTTCGACAAGACGAAGCCCACTATTTACCGTTGGCTACAAACTGGCGAGATACCCGCCTACCACGTCGGAACCCGCTGGATCATTCACAAGACGCAGCTGCGACAACGACTCCGCGAAACCAGCAACCAGCGTGTCGACGATGAATAAGAATAACGTCCGACACGCCGCGCCTAGCCCGAGGCCGCCGGCCTCATCGATTCCGCTCCGCCGCACCAACAGGTTAGAAGCGGCCAATGGGTGCGCTGCTGCGTCGTGCCCGAACGCGTCACCGAACTCAACGAGGCGCTCGGACGCGAACGGGGGCAACGCACCGATTTGGGCAACTCGGCGGCGTGTCTTTCCCGAATGCATTCACTTCACTGCCATGCTCAATGGCATGAGCGCAATCAAGGGCCGGGCCAGACGCCCGGAGAACACCCCCACCGTGCTGTTTCAGGCGCGAGTGAACTCCGCAATCCGTGAAGAGGTCAACGCCGCGGCTACCGCGAGCGGCGTCTCGTCCGGGATGTACCTCGAGGCTCTATTGCGCATGACGCTTGAGGCCGAAGGTCAGCTTCCCGTGCTTGACCTTTTCCCCCCTCGTCAGGAGGAGTTGCATATCCCAGCGGCTTAAACGAAAGAGCCCGTCGCTTCCGCGACGGGCTTCTCCAAGTTTCGTAGCTCAAACCTTCTCTGCTTGGCGGCGACGAGGTTCGAGCTAATTGAAAGATCCGGTTCTCAGGCCGGGGCTTTTGTGTACCCAATCGAAGACGACTCGAAGGGATGACCCCATAGTAACCGATGTATACCGTTTTGACGATGTTTCCGTGATGGGAACCCCGTTGGGCGTGTCTTCCGACCGGTGGACGGCCTGGGATTTGACGCGCCGCATCAGTCCGCGCGACCAGGTTAGGGTCATGGTGCGCGAGGCCGACGGTCAGCTACACATCAACCAATACCCCCGGTTGTACCGTGTCGGGCCCGACGCACCCACGACGCCGTGGTGTGTCCGTCTGGCCGACGCCGCGCATCAGTTCCGGTTGCTCTGCTTCGACTTTGACGCGAAGACTCCTGACGCCGTGGAGAACGCCGTCGACGACTGTGACGCCCTCTGCGGTGTTCTCGATGAACTCTCAATCGTCCACGTCGTCTGCCAGTCGTCGGCGGGCGGCGGCCGACATGTCTGGATCGGCATTGCTGGTGGGGCTTCCCCCGCGATCGTTGCTGCTGTCGCAAGAGTGGCCCACGCGACGTATGACACCCTCGACCACGGCATGTTGCTGAACCCAGCCGAGGGCGCCGCGCGTCCGCCCGGGGCTCCACACCGGGATGGCAGCACCTCAACGGTGCTCCGCGGTCGCCTGGATGCACTCGCGGCGCTGACCACGACGCCTGGAGAACTGGAACGGCTTGCCGTGGTGCTCGGAGAGCGTAAACCTGCTCTCCGCCACGTCGATACGCGGCCCTCGGGCCCAGTCGATGGCTCTCACCACACCCACCGGGACCTCAGCACGACGGGGGAAGGCCACATGGCTACCATCAATGGTGGGAGCAACCCGTCGTGGACGGGTTTCATGTGCTTGTTGACGGCGGCCAGCGCCGGATGGACGCGCGGGGACGTCGAGCACGCGGCCAAGACTGCCCCCGGTATGGAGCACTTCCGCACGAAGAACACGGGGCGCGGCACGCGCCGGCCCCGCAGCGCGGGCGAGGCCCACGATCGCCTGTCCCGCCAGTGGGCCAAGGCGCAGCAGTACGCGGCGCTCCAGCGCCCGCTCCCCGCCGCACAGAAACCCCAAGACCTCACGGAGTTGGGTGCGATCGTCGCCGATGTCGATGACCTTCTGATGCGCCTTCGCGTCAATGCCGGCCGGTGGGGACGCACCGAGTCGGCCATTTCCCAGCGCACCATCCTGATCGCTCTGGCCTACCTCACCTTGCAGACCGGGAAGCACGCTGTCGCGGCGTCCATCCGCGACCTGGCCCTGATGTCGGGCCTGGGCCGTACGACCGCAGCTAGCGCCCTCCACGCCCTCACCGAGGCCGGATTCATCCAGCAGGTCCGCAATTCTGACGGCGGCAACGCCGCCGAATGGGAGCTAACTGGAAAGTTTTCCACAGCCTATGACATGGTCCGGTCACAACCATCTAATAACCCCCGCCCCCCTCCCGAACTCTTCACGCTCCGGGCCGAACTGGTGCGCATGATCGAGAACCAACTGACTGACCAGCTCCACGACCTCTTCACTCGTAAAGGACTGGGTCACCTTGCTGGCAGGATCTACACGCTCCTCCGGGAGCACGCCGCCGTGACGATCGACTCTGCGGCCCGGCTTCTGGGGGTGTCCTCCCGCCACACGGCTACGATCCTGGGTCGCCTTCGCCGACACCGACTCATCATCAAACACCCGGAGGGCTGGGCTCGGTCACTTCGGGACTTGCGTACGCTGGCGGCTCGTGTTCTGGGTGTTGAGGGGATGCTGTACGCCCGGGCCGATCAGTATGAGGCGGAGCGTGTTGTGTGGGCGTGGTGGCAAGCCGAATACGCCACGATGACCAGTACCCCGAGGCAGCGTCCGCGCCGGCCTCACGTGTCGAGCCGGCCACTGTTTGAGGCCAGTACACCAGGTGAACGCGTTTGGCCCCGCTACCCGCGTTCACCGGATGGTCGGGCCGACCACCACCAGGCCCGCGAATATGTTGATGAAGGGGTGCTCAACCCGGAGAATCGCTGGCAGCTCTCCGTCGCATAGAAATCCTGGGGTCGTTCACTCCAGGCCCACGAGTACGTGGCTGGTGAATTCGTCGGATACCCAACATTAGTATCGTGTCGGGCGTTTGAGGACATGCCTCGAAACAGCGAAATGCAGGCACGCAGGGAAGTCGCGAGAACCGGCCGGAATGGTCACAACCAAGTTGCCGCGACGAATAACCTCGCGTGAGTGAGACCCATTCAGCCGCGTGGTTGGTCTGATTCCTTCTCGCAACCAGTCTCGGTCGGGGCGTCGTGCTGGTCCCGGATTGAGACTCGGCCGTATCCAATTTGCATGCAAAAGTATAACCAACCCGGTAATGCATTACATAGACGAGTACATGGCAAGCATTACAAAACTCGCCGCGTGATTCCGCGCTTTACTGATCCTGTCCCGGGGTGCCGTGCGAACGATCGTTACCGAACGCCACACCCCACAAACCCTTAGCGTCGGATATGCAACGAATTCACAAGCCACCCCGTGAAGACCGGTTCAGGTCGTTAGCCACAGCTGCCTCGGTCATACTCGACGGCTCTTTCCTCGGGAAGGAGCTTGTAGATTACCCGGTCCCTGAAAATTGACGCCTTGCTCGCAGCGCGTTCGAACCATCCGCCCCAGTAGAGGAGAAGCAGAACCTGGAACGGCTCATGCTAAAGTCAAATCCTAACTTGGGGGACCTGTGCTTACAGCTTCATTAATCTCTATTCCTGCAGGCACCCGTCGTATGTCTTCGCTGATGAGAGCCGTCGTTTTGGTTGCGGCGCTTTTCGTTGCGGTCGCGGGCCTCACCCTCGTTTCTTCGAACAGCGCGTCCGCGCAGGACTTCTCCCAGTGTGACAGTGTCGATAACACCCCAGGCCTGGAACTTATCTGCGATGTGAGCGTAGAAAACAACCTGAATTTGACCAGTGGGGTGGAGAGCTCCACTGTCGCAACCACGGTGTGTGAGGGGGCCAACGGCGCGTCTAAGTGTGGCCCTGCGTCGACGGAGTCTTACAACACGCTTACCAGCGCGGTGAGCCAGTGCAACTACGCACTGAACGGCGGCGGCGGTAACTTGGACTGCACCGTGACCGTGGTCAACAACATCACTGGTGCGGCCGATGAGGACAAGGCGCCTACCGGCGCAACAGTGAATCAGTGTGTTGGATCCGCAACCGGTGGCGGCACGGCGCTGATCTGTGACCCGTTCCCTGCCGCAACATCTAGCGCGACGATCACGCAGTGCAACGATTCCGCAATCGGCGGTGGTGGCGCTACCGGTGTCATCTGCACCGTGCACCCGTCCACCCAGAGTGCGCTGCTCCCGGTCACGATCACGCAGTGCAACAACTCCGCCAATGGCGGCGGAGCCAGCGTCACCTGCGATGCGACGCTAACGAACAACTCCCTCAATGGGGAAGCAGCGCCCAAGCCGAGCACTCTGATCGCGCCGCTGAAGAATACCTTGCACGACTCCCTCAATGGGGAAGCGAAGCCCAAGGCGAGCACTCTGGTCGCGCCGCTGAAGAATACCCTGCACGACTCCCTGACGGACGGATTCGGCCTCCCCGGCGCCACTGGCGTGCACGGAACGTTTTTCCTCGGAGTTGGGGTCTGAGTAGTAATGGAACGAAAACGTGCGCTAAGGATTCGGGCTAGTGGGGGGTATTCGGGTTTCTGAGGGGGCGCAGGCCTTCTTTGGGGAGGTCGCTGGTGCTGAAGCGGTAGCGGCCGAGGAGATTGATGTGGTCGCGGATCAGGGGTGAGAGTCGGGCGACGTCGGTGTCGTTGACGGGGTAGCCCTCGGCACGGAGTTGGTTCACGACGGCGTCGATGTAGCGGGTGTTCCAGAGGACGATGGCGTTGACGACAAGTCCGAGGGCGCCGAGTTGATCTTCCTGGCCTTCTCGGTAGCGTTGCCGGAGTTGGCCTCGTTGCCCGTGGAAGACGTCGCGGGCGAGGGCGTGGCGGCTTTCGGTGCGGTTGAGTTGGGTGAGGATCCGGCGTCGGTAACTGTCGTCGTCTAGGTACGCGAGTAGGTAGGTGGTCTTGGCGATGCGCCCGTATTCGGCGAGGGCACGGCCCAGGGGTGTGGGGCGGCCTTGACCTTGGAGGACGCGGAGGAGTTCTGAGGCTTTCACTGTCCCCGTCGCCAGGCTCCCGGCGATGCGGAGCAGGTCGTCCCAGTGGGTAGCGATCAGGGCCGTGTTAATGCGGTGGGTGGCGAGGTCGTTGAGGGGGCCGTAGTCGGCGTCACGGTTGATGCGCCAGAACCGGGTCCCGCCGATATCGGCCAGCCGGGGACTGAATTGGTAGCCGTTGAGGCGGAAGAGGCCGAAGACTTGGTCGGAGTAGCCGGCGGTGTCGGTCATGAGCTCGGTGGGTTGCAGACCGGTTTGTTGCTCGAGGAGGCCGTCGAGGATGTAGAGGCTGTCGCGAAGGGTTCCGGGAATGACGATCCCGTGGAAGCCGGAGAATTGGTCGGAGAGGAAGTTGAGGTAGGTGATCCCACGGCCGGCACCGAAGTAGCGGGGATTGGGGCCGGCGTTCAGAGTGCGGACGGGGACGACGAAGCGGATGCCGTCGGCGGAGGCGACGTCGCCGCCACCCCAGAATGCCGTGATGGGGATCGTACTTTGCATCTCCACGAGGCGGGCATTGGCTGCCGCGATCGTTTCGGTGCGGATGTAGTTCTGATCAGTCCAGGAGAGCCGGGCGCGGGTGAGAGCCGGGTTGTCGGGGTGGACCACCGGTTCCAGACCGACGTTGCATGCTTCGGCCAGTAGGACGGCGCAGATGCTGAGGTGAAGGTTCTGGGCGCTGGTGTTCCCCTCGGAGACATGCGTGAACTCGCCCGGGAACCTGGTCCAGCCGGCAACTTCGAGAATTTGGTCGGGGAGGTCCACGCGCGGGATCCTCGCGTTGACCGCATCGCGGAGAGCGGCGAGGGAGGCGGGTTCCTCGAGCCGGTCCAGCGGCGTCAGAACTGGTCTGGCGCGGCCGTCGATGGATTCGATCCGGACGGCGGGGTTGTCGTGGAGGCGGGAGGCGACCGCACGGTAGGCGTCGTCGAGCTCGGCCGCGAGGGTGGTGATCTGTTGGTCGGCGTCGAGGCTGTGTCCGTAGCCGGCGGCGATCTGTGGCCGCGCGGTTTCCCACGCGACGCCCTCGAGCAGTTTCGCTCGCGGGTCGCCCCACCGGTCGCTTCCCGGCACGAAAACGTCCCGTCGCCGCAGACTCTCCCGCAGCTTCTCCAGCACCAGGAACGTGTAGGCGCGGCGATTCAGGAATCCGTTTTCGTCCTCGATGCGATGCCGCCAGACGCCGGTCGCCAGATCTATCGATACAGCGTCGACGCGGATGTTGTGGCGGCCTTCAAGGCGTCGGAGCGCGTCGAACGCTTCCAGCGTCGCCTCGCCGCCGGGAGCGGCGCGCAGCTGGAGTGTCCGCAGCAGTGCCGGCAGGAACCGACGCACCGACGTGTATCGGGTCATCAGATCGTTCAGGTGCACGTCGGCCGGGTCGACGTTGATCTGGGCGAGGGTTGCGACGGCCGCCTCGAGGTCGTTCCGGGACACGTGCTGGGTGATCGCGGCCCACAGCGCCAACACATCACCCTCGGGCGGGTCGAGGAGAACCTGGACCGCTTGTGAGAGCGCCCACGCGGCACTGTCCACAGCGGGTTGAGAGCGGGCGCGTTCGTTCTTCCCGGCCTTCTCGGCGCGGGAGAGGAGGCTCCCGAGGAGCTGATCGAGCAGATCAAGAGCATCGTCGGTTGCTGCGATCTCCAGCTGTTGGGCCGCGGCGAGCAACGTCGCGATCCGCCTGGGCTTCGTCATCCGGGCGAGGGTCTGCGCCTTCGCGACGACCCCGTACCGGGCCAGAGCCGCCACACGGCTGGGCGGGATCGGTGAGACGTCCACATTCCCGACCCCGATCGCCCGGATGCTGTCCAACCGCTCCAGTGCACCCAGCAGGCCGCTGGCTGACACTCGTGTCGGCGCCCGACGTAGCCGGTCCAACACCGACGACCGTTCTCCTGTTCGGGTCACGAGAAGCTCCTCGAGCCGTGCCTGCTGCACCCGATTGGGCAACGACGCGAGCTCGTCCCACACTCGCACGTTGCTTTGCTCGCGGGCCTGCGCGATAGCCCGGAGCAGCGTTGACGGACGGGGAAGGAGAATCTTGGCCTCCAACAGCCATGCCGTCGCCAAGTCGAATAACACTGTCGGCCGTTCCGCTCCGATCTTGACGCGCGCCTGCAACCAGCCGGTGAACCCTGCCTGGCTGTCCTCGGCGGCGAAGTCGCGGTACCCGTACGCCGATTGGATCTCGCCAGCATGGAGACGATTCGTGCCCTCACGCCGGGCATAGTCGTGCAGCACCCGCCAATCAGGGATCTCGAGCTGGCCGGCGAGATACTCCGCAACGACCCGCGGGACCTCAGCCGGGTTGGGAAGGAAAACCCCCAAGAACCGCACCGTCCCGATCTGGGCGGCGAATCCGAGCCGGTTATGCGCTCCACGCCGGCCCGCGATCAGCGCCCGATCACGAGCACTGAGATGGAAGAAACGATCAAGCTGCCCCTGATCCGGATCCGCGGAGTACCGGGCATATCGCTCCTGCTGACCCGTCGACACAAAACTAACCGGCACAGGGTTTCCTCGGCATCCGCTTATGTCGACAAACGATCCTCTACCGACGTTCCACCCTACCGACGACACGCCGCCGAAATCGCGTCGACAACTCGCGTCGGAAAACAACGACGAAAAACCCGCGCCGCCGATATTCTCGACACATGCTTATCGGATACGCCCGAGTCTCCACACCCGACCAGAACATTGACCACCAAATCGACGCCCTCACCCGCGCCGGCGTCGAACCCGACAACGTCTACACCGACCGCGCGAGCGGGGCACGGGCCAATCGCCCCGAACTCGACAAAGCCCTCGCCTCCGCAAACCGTGCCGGTGATCAACTCGTCATCACCCGCCTCGACAGGCTCGGCCGATCCGTGCTCCACCTCGTCACCCTCGGCGCGGCCCTTCAACAGCGCGGAGTCGGACTGCGAGTACTCGAGCAAGGCATCGACACCACCACTTCGGAAGGCCGCGCCATGTTTGGGATGCTGTCCGTTTTGGCCGAGTTCCAGCGAGAACTCATCATCGCCAACACCCAAGACGGCCTCGCAGCCGCCCGCGCCCGGGGCCGCATCGGGGGCCGACGCCCGAAACTAACCACCGAACAAGGCGCCCACGCACGAGAGCTGTACGAAGGCCGGAAACACACCGTCCAGCAAATCGCAGATCTACTCCGCATCCCCCGCACAACCGTTTACGGCTACCTCAACCCCAAAACCCACGCTTAGCGCACGTTTTCGTTCCATTACTACTCAGACCCCGGTCCCCCCTGAACCTGCCCGCCACCGTGCTCACCCACCTCCTCGGCAGCCCGACCGTCATCTTCGGAACCGCCATCGCCGTCAGCGTCACCGGCGACGGTGAAACCGTCGGCCTCACCGACCGGCAGGTCGCCCGGATCCAGAAAGCACTCGCACACAAACCCGACGAGGGCACCATCGACACCCTCGTCGACAGCCTCTCCCCGTTCCCCACCGTCGTCGGCATGCTCCGCAACATCTAACCCCGACCACCGGCTGGCCCCACGAGGGCCAGCCGGTGAGGGGTGACCCCCTCACACTCCCCCACCAGCAGCTGGCACGGAGGCCGGACCCGACGAGCTGGCTAGGCCAGGTCATATCGACATTCGGCCGCTTGGCACTGGATCGGAGTTCGTTTCAGGCCCGTCCCGGCCCCGGTCCGATGGAAAGACCGTGAGGGCAACCCCTCATGGTCCTGCGTGGAAGTAATACAATACTTGTTTGTATTGCAAGTATTGCAAGTATTGCAAGTATTGCAAGTATTGCAAGTATTGCAAGTAGTGCAAGTATTGCAAGTATTGTGTTTATTGTGAAATAATGAATTATTGTCTTGTTGGCGTGTTAATAAAAGCAATATTCGCAAACAAGGCAATAGTTGAAAGACAATCAACCCTATAAACACAAACAAGTATTGTGTTTATTGACTTTCGAGAGAGGCAAGAACCGTGGTCCACACAGCAGTCATAGCGAACAACAAGGGTGGCGTGTCCAAGACGGAGCTGACCGTACAGCTCGCCGCTGCGCTCGCTCGAGCAGGCCAGCGGATTCTCGTCGTAGACATGGATCCACAGGCGAACGCCACACGTCGCCTCGGCATCGAATGGAACGCCAACGAACCCATCGCCACCATGTCCGAGGTCATCAAAGCCGACCAATCAGGCGCGGGGGAGGGGGCTGTGGTCGCCTGCGGATGGATCAGCCCCGATGGAACTCCAACAGCCGAAGCGGAAAACATCGATGTTCTCCCGGCCCGGTTTGACCTGATCAACCGGGAAACCGAAGCCGGAGTCATCGGAGCTGTGAGACGGCTCCAGAAAGCACTCGACGGATGGACCGACGACTACGACATCATCCTCATCGACACTCGGCCGGACCTGGGCCACCTAGTCCAGATGTCGATGGCGGCCGCCGACACTATCATCGTTCCAACCGACCCAAACTACGACTCCGTCGAAGCAGCCATCCGCGTGAGCGACTTCGTGACTCGTCACGCGATCGACATCGCCAACCCGACGCTCACTGTCGGCGGCATCGTCGTAACGCGACGAAAAGCCACCATCGAACACGACTACCAAATCGAGGGGCTACGCGGCCAGTTCGGGGACCTTGTGTGGAACCTCGGCGGCCTCGTAAAGATGTCCGACGGCTCAGAAATGCTCAACCCGTCCTACATTCCCGAATGGTCACGCTTCGCAGAAGCTGACGCGGCGGCTGTTTCGCTGTCCGACTGGAGCGACCGAAACGGACGCAAGACCGTCGCTCTCTATGACGCCGTCGCTCGAACCTACCTAGCCCGCTTCCTGGGCACCAAGGGGATGGCAGCATGACCGCCCCCAGTCGTCGACGGCCAGGAAGCGCAAGCCCCATCAGGCTGGTGCCCGAGGTCGAAGAAGTCCGCACGCCGCCCGCCATGGAGCCTCCGCCGTCCGCTCCATCACCAACGCCCGACTCCAGTGCGTCATTGGCCCCCGCAGTGGAAAGTGACGAGAAGAAAGCAGTCACGTTTGGGCTCCGCACGTCCCTCAAGAAGCGTGCCGAAACCGCAGTACTCCGAACCGCAGGCTACGACGGCGGCTACACATCAATGGCCGCCCTCGTTGACGGTGCGCTCGAACGTGAACTTGCACGGCTCGCAGTCGAATTCAACGACGGTGAGCCCTTTCCTCGAAATATCGGTGGATTCCGTCAAGGCAGACCCCTCGGAAGCTAACGGCAGAGCTGGAGAGGCGCCACCCCACCACCCCGCGCCACTACGGGAACCGTCACGGAGGCCGGATCCTGATCGAGCCGCTGCGCGGCGCTGTAAGAGCCTTTCGGTTTCACCTGTCTGGCTGATCATCGTAGCTTCCTCCCGTGCCTGCGTTCCGGGCTTTCGCGGCATATCCTCGCTGCGTTCCGGTATTCCACGACCCGGCACTACGGCACTCACGGTCGCTATCGATTTCTCTTGCCAGCTAGGCAAAAAAATTGTTGGTAGAGAGGGAGCAAGATCATGAGTGAGATGGTGACGGTTTACAGTAAGCCGCGGTGTGTGCAGTGCACCGCTACGTACCGGTACTTGGATGCGCGGGGGATTGAGTATCAGGTTGTCGACCTGACTGAGAGTGAGGCAGCGTTGGCGTATGTGTCTGAGGACTTGGGTTATTTCGCGGCGCCGGTGGTGGTGGTGGTGGATGATCAGAATCATTGGTCGGGTTTTCGTCCTGACCGTATCGACCTCATCGGTGCGGAGGCCGCCTCATGAACGAGGCAGAGGGGCCGCCGGCCGGGACTCCGGAGGACGACAGTTACCGGGCGGGGTGGTTGGCGGGGCATGCTGCCCGGCAGGTCGAGGTCGACGAGCTCGAAACGTTGGCGGATCGGTACTACCGGGCGGCGTTTGATGATGAGCGTCGGATCCCGCGGGAGATCGTCAGTTACGAGGAGCTCGAGCAACGCCGGCGCCTGAGTGAGCCGCCGCGTGAAGTGACCCGCAGTGAGGCCCTCGCCTCGTGGGGTATTGACGAGGACCCACCCGCACGAACCGTCACCGTGCAGGGCTCGCCGTCGCCGGCGGGGACAACGAACCGGTCGAGCAGGAGGAGCACCATGAGTACCAGAATCATCATCGGGAACCTGGCGAGTGACCCGGAGGCTGTGCAGGCCGGCCGGGTGCAGATTGTGAAGCTTCGCGTGGTCGAGAACACGGGGGAGTATCGGCAGGGCGCGTGGGTGGAGCATGAGGCGCCGACGACGCATTTTGTGGAAGCAAAATTTGAGCTCGGGCAGAACACCCTCGACACCCTCCACAAAGGTGATGCCGTGATCGTCGTCGGGCAGGAGCACACCGTCTCCTGGGGTCAAGGCGCGCAGAAACGGTACGGGCGCGTCATCGACGCCGACGCCATCGGCCCCAACCTCACCCGCGCCACCGCGACCATCCAACGCCGCAGCACGCCCACACCCGCATAAACCTGCGGCGGCGCGTGACCGCCCGCCCCTGACCGGCGCCGGCGAGGTCGCCACCGCCTGCGACCGCCCGGGCCCAGTCGGTGGCAGGTGAAGCGTCCAGGCGCTACCGCTGGGACGCGCGGCTTTGCCGCGCCCGCAACAGGCTTCGCGGCGCCGTGTGGGTCTCTGCCCGCGGTTCGGCTGGCTCCTCCAGCCGGCCGCCGCGCTGGCTGCTCAGGCGAGCCTTCGCGCAATAACGTAAAACGTATTACGTTTTCGTTTCGTTATTACGTTTCGTGTTAGAATAACGTTATGGATATCATGGAGACTCCCGCTGACGTGCGCACGTGCCGTTTCCCCGGCTGTGACCGCCCGGCGGCGGCGGGGGAGTCCGGTTCGGGCCGGCCTCCCGAGTACTGCGACGATCCCGCCCACAACCGGGCGGCGGCTTGGCGTGCCCGGCAGGCGCAGCGCGGCACCGTCACAGCGCCGGCCAAGGTCGATGGCCGGCCCGTGGATTCTGCTCGGCAGCGGGCGAGCGAGATCCGGTCGCAGGTGTCCGGGATGATCGAACACCTCGAAGGCCAGCTGCGCGTCCTGGTCGAGGAGCTCGGCACAGTGGGGGACCTCGACGCCGCCGAGGCACAAGCTGAGTCTGTCGCCAGCGATGCCGCCGAAGCCGTCGCCACGGCGACAGCTCGCGCCACGAGGGCTGAGCAAGCTCAGCGCCGTGCGGAAGCCGAACGAGTGGACGCTGACGCCCTCACCGCTGAAGCCCTTGCGGGCAGTGAACTCCTCGAGCACGCCCTGGCCGAAGCGCAGGAGAACGCGCTGGCCACCGAAACGGCGCGCCTGCAGCTCGTCGAAGAACTCGCCGACACTATTGCTGCCGCGGCAGCGGACCGTGAGAGCAACCGCACCACCGTGGCGGGCCTTGAAACAGAACTCACCACGCTGCGGGGGAGCCTAGCTGAAGAGCAGCGCGACCACGCTGCTACCGCTGCGCGGTTGGTAACCATGACCGCTACCGCCGCTACAGCCGAGGGCCGGGCTACGGCGGCTGTGGCGACGGCTACTGCCGCGACGGAACGCGCCGAGCGGGCTGAGGCGCACGTGCAGGCCGGGCGTGACCAGGTCGACGCCCTCCGCACGGAACTCTCTGCTGAACGCGACCGTGCCGGCGCTGCGAGTTCGCAGGTCGCCGTGCTGACCATCGAACGCGACAACGCCTTGGCCGCGATCATCCGCGAACGTGAATACGCGGACCAACGCATTGCCGACTTCCGCGCGTACGAACGAGACGAGCACGAACCTGAGAACACCGACGGATCCGCCCCCAGCTCGGCTGCTCCCGCTGGGAAGAAGAGAGCCAAGAGCACCCCGCAGACAGGCGACAAGGCGCACTCCTAGCCAGTACCCTGCCGCCATGGACGAGTCATCGCTGGGCCGCTGCCCGAAGTGCGGGGAAATGGTCAACGTTTATACGTTGGGAGACGGCACGGTGTATCTCGGGTGCGACGAACTTGCTTGCCTGTGGGCCTCTCATCTGGAGTCCATGCCTTTCGAGGAGTATGAGGGACCCGAGGCATACTGATCGTCGGCCAGGCGAGCGAAGACCCGCCTCGCCGCGTGACGTTATTTGCGCGGGGCCTTGAGGTCCTCGCCAAGCATCTCGTCGGTGACGCTCATAAATACGTCCAACCAGGGCGCCGTCCGCACCCGCGTTTTCCGGGGCGGTGGTTCTGCTTGCGCGAGAGCCAACCGCACCATGGGCCGGCCGACACCGTGACGCGGCGGGGCCAGCTCATGAATTGAGAGGCCTTCCACGCGCGCAGCACAGCGGATCCGTGAGAACAATTCCACCCGAGAGTCCATCCGAACCTCCACCGTGAGCAACCGAAAACGCGTTGCGACCACGGTGAAGGTGGGTCCCGGTTCAGGTGCCCGTGACACGCCGCAACGGCCGAAGTGGGTCCCGCTTAGATTGCCCTGGTGGGTCCGGCTAACGCTGCCATCAAGCGCTACTGGCCAACTGACAGCCAAATGAGCAATTCACTGACATTGAGATGAGCATTCTCACGTCGGGGCGTCAGAAGCCCGATCTCGACGCCAGTGATCGTGGGTTGGCGGGGTTGTTCGCTCCGGCTTCGCTCTCCGGCAACGAGGGCTAACGTCACGTTCCGCCGCACCACTGGGGTGGCCTGCATCACCCGGTCGGTGTGGCTCGGGACGTTGACGATGTTCCACCAGGCTTGGTGTGGATGATTCTCCACTTTACGAAAAGTGGACGATAGTCCATACTGAGTGATGTGGACGATAGCCCACATCGGAGGGATCCCATGGAAACCGTGTTCACTGCCCGCGACCTTGGCGCCGCCGTGCGCCAGCGACGGGAAGCTCTGGGGCTCACTCAGCGGGCCCTTGCCGATGCCGCCGGGGTGTCCCGCGAAACCGTGCTCGCTTTCGAGGCCGGCAAAGCCGGGGTGTCCCTCGGCCGGGTCTTCACCCTGCTCAGTGCCCTGCACCTCGCCTTGCACGTAGCCGACGCGCCCGACGGCGACGACAGCACTACCCTCGACGACGTGTTCGCGGACCTGGACCGTTGATGTCTCGCAAACTCAGCGTCTACCTCGATGGCACCCGAGCCGGGAGCTTGCACCAGAGCGCCACTGGTAACACCACCTTCCGTTACACGGGCGACTACACCGGTAGCGGCACAGCCACCCCGCTGTCTCTGTCGATGCCTCTGTCGCGCCGCGAGCATCCTTCCCGCGTCGTCACTCCTTTCCTGCAGGGCCTCCTGCCTGACAGTCCCACCAAACTTGACCAGCTCTCCCGCAAGTACCGCACATCTGCCGCGAACCCGTTTGGGCTTCTCGCCCACTTTGGCCGGGACGCCGCCGGCGCCGTCCAGATACTTCCGCCCGGGGAGGACTCCTCCGATGCGGCCACCCGTCAAGGTGATGTCACCGAGCTGTCCGATGCTGAGGTGGGGGAGGTCATCGCCGACCTGATCGAGAACGCTGACACCTGGGGCGGTGTTCGCACTGACATGCACTGGTCTCTCCCTGGTGCTCAACCCAAAGTTGCTCTGTTCCGGTTCGACGATGGCCGCTGGGGAACCCCGAACGATTCGACCCCCACCACCCACATCCTGAAACCCGCCATCTGGCCGTACACAAACCATGACGTGAACGAGCACGTGACGATGGCCGCCGCCCGGCTCCTCGGCCTGAGCGTGGCCAGAAGCGAGCTGATGACCACGGACCGGGGCGACCGGGTGTTCGTCTCCACTCGCTACGACCGCCGGCAGCGGAACCGGCCGGCCGGCCGGTGGGCGCGGCTGCACCAGGAGGACCTCTGCCAGGCGCTCTCCGTCGCCCCCATGCGGAAATATCAGCAGGACGGCGGCCCCGGCGTCAACCAGATAGCGGGACTGTTCGACACCCTCTCAGACCCCCGGGACCAGGCCGACAGCCGCCGCCGGTTCTTTGACGCCCTCGTCTTCAACGTCAGTGCCGCGTGCACCGACGCCCACGCGAAGAACTTCTCCATGCTCCTCGTCGGCCGGCGCGCCACACTCGCCCCGCTCTACGACGTGGGCACACACGCCCTCTACCCGTCGAAGGACCCGCTGCGTTCCGCCATGAAACTCGACGACGAATACACCCTCGACGCCATCGGCATGCCCGAGCTCCTAAAAGCGGCCACCAAACTCCGCATCCCCGCCGACGTGGCCGAAGCCCGCGTCACCCACATCCGGTCGAACCTGGCCGGCGCGTTCGCTGACGCGGCCGCCACCATCGAGGGAATGCCCGACGTGCGCGGCGTCGCGGCCGCCGTCGCCAACTCCATCCACGACCTCGCCACCCAGCGCGGCTGGTGACGCCCCGGCACCCCAGCTTGGAGGGCAAGAGCACCAATGACGGCCCATTCTGGTGTTGCCCGCAGTGCGGTGTCGTTCGCCTCGTGTGGCGTTGCTCGTCCTGACGCGATCCAGAAGGGGCGCCGATCCATTGCCGGCGAAACCGGGGGGAGAGGTAGCGTCACCAGCATGTGCGGCAGATTCGTGGTCCCCAGCACGACCGGTGAGCTTCTGAGCGTTTTCGATGCTACCGGCGATAACGCCGACGGCTGGCAGCCCTCGTACAGTGCTCGAACGGACCACTATGCCTTGCGAGTGGCCACGATATGCAGGCCGATGTCGCTCAGACGGTCCATGGCCGCAAGGCTTGTCCAGCGCTGACACTGTCCTGATTGCGACCGCGCTGCACCTGAGCCGTTCGCGCCGACTGAGCAAGCAGGATCGTATCCGCCATAATCAGACTGTGAGCTCAGCACAGGGTCTGCATTGAGGGGAAACAAGTGGCTATTGCACTAAAGGTGAGCGCCAAACCGCTGTCCACTACTGAGATGAATAGTCGTGCTTCGGCCTTCGTGGCGAAGTGGAAGTTTGAGTCGCGTGAGCATGCCGAGGCGCAGACGTGGTGGAACGAATTTTTCGCGATCTTTGGTGTTGACCGGTATTCCACAGCTGTTTTTGAGCGCTGGGCAAAACGAGCCTCCACCGGGCACCAAGGCCGTATCGATGTATTTATGCCCGGCGTAATGATCGCCGAGCACAAGAGCCTCGGAAAAGATGGCGGGAAAGCAGAAATACAGGCCGAAGACTATCTTGCCGGCGGGGACATCTCCGCAGCTGAAATGCCGCGATATATTGTCAGCACCGATTTCGCAGAGGTACAGATCACGGACTTGGCGTCACCGGTTGACCCACCGTTCCGATTCCCAATTACGAAGTTGCCAAAGTACATAGCGCGCTTCGCGTTCCTTTCTGGGTACCAAGCACCGGTGCGGGCGATCACGGAGCAGACAGCCGTATCGGTTACGGCAGCCCGCCAGATGGGAAAGCTCTATGACGCCCTCCTGGGCGATATCGACGCGAGCGGCGAGGGCCACGACGCCGAGCAGGCCGCGATCTTCATGACCAGGATCCTGTTTCTCCTTTACGGTGACGACGCCGACGGTCTCTGGGAGCCGGATGCTTTTCGTAATTTCATCGAATACGCAACAGTTGTGGATGGCTCGGACGCTGGCGCCCAGATCGCTGTTCTCTTTCAGGTCCTCGATACTCCGATTGGGAAGCGCTCGGCGCGAATCGACGACCATTTGAAAGTCTTCCCGTATGTGAACGGCGGCCTGTTCAGCGAACGCGTTGACATTCCCTCCTTCGATCACGCAATGCGCGACGCGCTCATCGCGGCTGGCAACTTCGAGTGGGCCGACGTCTCACCGGCGATTTTCGGATCTTTGTTTCAGGGTATGAGCAGTCGTGCGAAACGGCGAGAGCAGGGCGAGCACTACACGACCGAGATTAACATCCTCAAGACCCTCAGACCACTATTCCTCGATGAGCTCGAAGTCAGGCTGCAGGCGGCCTGGCCGTCGATACCCGCTCTCACTGCTCTACACCAATCACTGGCGGACTACCGATACCTCGACCCCGCGTGCGGCAGTGGCAATTTTCTCATCGTCGCTTATCGAGAAATGCGTGACCTTGAGCTCCGGCTGCTCGTTCGGCTGCAAGAGTTGCGCCGCCTGGCACCGCTCGACAAGATCAAGCGGCTCGGCGATTACGCGTTGGATGGCACCGCAGATCTCAACGTCGTCCCTGATCAATTCGCCGGCATTGAGATCAATTGGTGGCCCTCCAAAATTGCCGAGACGGCCATGTTCCTGGTCGATCACCAAGCAAATCAGCGCATGGCATCGACTCTAGGATCGGCGCCGAATCGCCTCCCGATCACCGTCGCCGCGAACATCGTGCACGCAAACGCTTTGGAGGTCGATTGGAATAGGACAGTCGAGGCGACCGATTCCACTCTCGTTTTCGGAAACCCGCCATTCATCGGTCAATATACCAAGACCGACGATCAAACAGCAGATATGAAAGTCGCGTGGGGCAAGAACTATGACGGATATTTGGACTTCGTCACAGCTTGGCACGCCAAGGCGCTGGCCTACCTCAAGGATACAGACCGGGCAGCGTTCGCCTTTGTGACCACAAATTCGATCACACAAGGACAGCCGGTTCCCGCGCTATTCAAACCGATCTTCGGCGACGGTTGGCGTATCTCGTTCGCTCACAGAACGTTCAATTGGAGGACCGAAGCAACGGGTGGAGCTGCGGTGCACTGCGTCATCGTCGGCTTCGACAAAGGCACGGACAAGCCGCGCCTCTTCGACTACGCAAAGCCAAGTAGCGAGCCAGTTGAGATGCCCGTTGCGCGCATCAACCCCTATTTACTTGATGGCCCCGACCAGTTCGTATTCAAGCGAATGAAGCCTCTTGCGGCACTACCTGAGGTGAAGAAGGGCAGCTCGCCAACCGACGGAGGCAGTCTGCTCATCTCACCAGCGGAGTACCCGGACGTAATGGCCGATGCCGTCGCTGCGAAGTACGTTCGCCCATTCATAGGCGCCGACGAGCTCATCAATAGCGACGACCGATGGTGCTTGTGGTTGACAGAACTCGACGCAAATGACATTTCCAAATCACCGATTCTCTCCAGCCGACTTGAGGCTTCGAGGGAGATGCGGAAGGCGAGTAAAAAGGTCGGAACGCAGAAGCTCGTTCGCACGCCGCAGCTATTCGGTGAGCTCCGTCAACCAACCGTTCCGTATATTTGTATCCCCCGGCATTTCAGTGCAGACCGGCTGTTCGCTACCGTCGCGTATTTTGACGCTGAAGTCATTTCTGGCGACGCCAACTTTACGGCCGAGGACCCTGACGGACTTCTCTTCGCGGTCGTTTCATCAACGATGTTTTTGTCCTGGCAGCGGATGGTTGGCGGGAGAATCAAATCAGATTTGCGCTTCGCCAATACGATCACCTGGAACAACTACCCGTTTCCGCAGCTGAGCAACACCGAGCGTGAACGTGTCATCGCCGCAGGGGCTGCTGTTTTGGCCGCCCGTGTGGCCCTTCCCGGTCAGAGTCTTGCTCGAATGTACAACCCACTGGCGATGTCGGCTGAGCTTCTGCACGCGCACGACGCTCTCGATAAGGTGATCGACCGCGCGTTCGGCTTCGCTAAAGCACCCACTGAATCACAGCGTCAGCAGCGACTTTTCGATCGCTTCCTTGAGATGCACGAGAGTGACCAGCTCGCTAATCCGCCGAAGGTGAAAAAACAGCGCGCCCTATCAACCTCTGCGTCGCTGGTGTAGCGAGAATGCCGGAACCAACCCCGCGGTCAGCACTCAGCGCTCGTGTGTCAATTGCCCCGGATAAGTTGGTCGAATTTCTTTTGAAAAAGTTGAGGAGTAATGCAGGACCCGACACATACAGTGGGACGCCCCAGCGGAGTTGTGGCATTCCTAAGTGACTGAGAGGATGTCATTTTCCGTTCACGCTTGCACAATTATGCCGACGTCGTCGTTATGCCGACCTGGGCGTGGGCGCCCTTGCGGCGTAGGGGATTCGGCCGGAAGAGGTCGGCATAATTAGAGGGCCTCCAAGAAAGCGATGAGTGAGTCTGGAGGTCGGTAACGGCCGACCTTGACGGCAAGGGGTGTGGTGCGGTCGATTGCTTCCTGCATGTGAGTCATGTCGGCGTGCAGGTAGATGTTGGTCGTCGCGATCTGCTCGTGGCCCAGCCAGAGCGCGATCGCGGTAACGTCGACTCCCGCCAGCAGGAGGCGCATTGCCGCGGTATGCCGGATCGTATGCATGGTGACCCTCTTTCCGTGAAGCGAAGGGCAGTGTTCGGCCGCGAGGGCGAGGTGGTGGGCCAGGCGTCGTTCGATCGCATCGCGGTGTTAACGCCGGGCCAAAACAGGGCCAATAGTGATAATGGCCCTATTTTCGGTCGGCGTTAACAACCGATTCGTCAGGCTCTGGTCAAGGATCAAACGAGTTCTGCGGAGTGTCAATTGCCAATAGGAACTGCCCGTAGGTGGCTTGGCCTGACCTGCCGCGGATATCTCGGACAGTGGGCCCTCTTAAAATGAGAGTTCACTGAAAGTAGAGATCAGCATGGCCGCAGCACGTAGGCGTTTCACCCAAGAGTTCAAAGACGAGCTGTGCCGCGAGGTGATCAATACCTCCAAACCGATCAAGGACGTCGCCACCGCATACGGCGTCGGGCCCGAGACGCTCCGGAACTGGCTCAACAAATACCGCGAGGCCAACGGCGGCACCGAAGCGGACCTGACAGTGTCGGAACGGGCCCGTCTGAAGGAACTCGAGCGGGAAGTTCAAGAGCTGCGGGCGGAGACCGCTTTCTTGAAAAAAGCCAGCGCTTACTTCGCGCGGGAGCAGCGGTAGTGAGCAAGTACGAGTACATCGACTCCCAAAATTCTGAGCCCACCAACCGGAATTCGGTGGTGAAAATGTGCCTCTGGCTGGCCGTGTCAACGTCCGGTTTCTACCACTGGGCGATCCGGCCGCAGTCCGCGACCGCGGCCCGGCGAGAGGCCCTGATCGCGCGGATTCAACACTTCTTCGAGGAGTCCGACGGCACCTACGGATACCGCCGAATCCACGCCGACCTCGCCGCGGAGCAGACCGAGTGCTCGCCCGAGCTGGTGCGGCAGCTTATGCGCCAGATTGGCCTCGTAGCCTGCCAACCACGGCCTTTCCGCATCACTACCGAAGCCGATGCCGAAGCGGCCGCCAACATGCCCGACCTCGTCAAACGCGACTTCACCGCCGACCGCCCCGGGGTGAAGTTCGTCGGCGATATTACCTACATCCATACCTGGCAAGGATTCATCTATCTGGCCACCGTCATCGACTGCTATTCCAAGAAGGTTGTCGGCTGGTCCATCGCCGATCACATGCGCACCGAGCTCGTCGCCGACGCCCTCCGCAACGCCGCTGCGACGACCGTGATCGAGGCCGACGCGATCTGGCATTCCGACCGCGGCAGCGTCTATACCTCGGCCGAATTTCGGGCTCTCGTGTCCGGCCTGGGGATGCGTTCCTCCATGGGCCGCACCGGCGTGTGTTGGGACAACAGCATGGCGGAAAGTTTCTTCTCGATGCTCAAGAATGAGCGTGTTTATCGCACCGCTTACGCCACGAAATCACAAGCTCGCAGCGACGTCATTCGCTACATCGAAGGGTTTTACAACAGCCGACGCCGGCACTCCGCTCTCGGTTACCGACGGCCCAATGAAGTCCACTATGGTTATCAGCAGCCAGCATTGGCAGCGTAGAAGAATCCACTAATTCCGCTGTCCGAAATGCCCGCGGCAGCTCAGCCTGGCCGCTAACAGCGGAGGGACGCAGTAGGCATATGAAGAGAGTTCGACTGGGTCTGCAATGTCGCTAGCGCGGGACGGCCCAGAGCGGCGACGGTGCTTTCCGCGGGACCGAACTAACATGTAGACACGGATGTATCGGCGCGAGGACTTCGCGTAGGCAACGACTGGGAGGCGATGAATGACGATGCTCGCACGCACGCCAGCTCCCAGATTCCGGTATGAGTCGGACCTAGTTGCCTCGCTTCGAGGGCAACTCCCCCGCCTTATTTTCAGTTCCACATCACAGATCGACGTCGAGACATTTACAGAGGTTCCAGCCGTCCGTGGAGTGCCAGATCTCGCCTCGATCCGATTCGACCATGCCGCGATAGCGCGCCGTCGGGAACTCGGAATCCGTCCTCTCACGACTGACATCGAAGTCCGTGCGGTGCTCAGCCTGGGTCGGCATTCGAGAACGATTGGCGACCTGGCAGCTCGCATGCGTACATCGTCCGACTATGTTCGACGGGCGGTGATTCCTCTTCTCTGTGAGCAAGGCTGGGTAGTGTCAGCGAACGACGGAACGTTTTCTCGGGCTGAGGGCGCAGAACCCGTAATGCGCCGAGTCATCACCGTAGAGGCCAAGCTTCGCGATTGGCATGGCGCGCTCTCGCAGGCACGTCGTCAACGTCTGTCCGCAGACGACGCCTACATTGCACTCGAATCCTCGGCCGTCGCCACCGCGACCGTCGAACTTGCCTACGTCGCAAAATCAGGTATCGGGATCATCGCCGTGGACGCCCGGACGTCGGAAGCCCGCGTCTGGGCACGTCCCCAGCGTCGTCTCGCCAGCGCACAATCCGCAGTTGGCCGATTGCTCATCGCTGAACGCTGCCTTGAAATGCTGGAGCGGGGAGAGCGCGAGGGAAGAATCTATCCAGTGTTTGGGTGGACTCGGCCGCAAGGTCGCTAGCTCAGAACGTCTTTCCAAGCCGCCAAGTGCAATGGCCTGTTCAGCCCTGCCGGCTGGTCGGCGCGGCGGAGTTCATCGATGAACTTGGTTGCCGCCTTGACTTTGCGCGCAGACTTCGCCTCAGGTCGCTTGCCTTTTAGCTTCGATTGCAAGTCTGCAACGGCCATCAAATAGTGAAGACCGCCGAGCTCGTGCGAGTGCCCTTCTTCTTCTATTTCGAGGGAGTACGGGGTTACCAGTTCCTCGTGTGGCTCGAGCTCAGAGAGCCGTTCAAACTCTGAGTACTCGATCGTGTGTATTAGCTGGGAATCGAAGTAGCGCGGAATCCGCGGAGGCGGTCGCTGTCCTTTCCTGCCACCCATGATTCGCTGTCGGGCGAACGCCTGCTCGGGCCATGCCTGGCCGGTGGAGAAGCCAGTAGCGCCGAGTGCAGTCGCGACCCAACCCGTCAGGCCCGAATTGGGGAGGAATAGCTGCTTGTCCTCCAATGCGCAGAGCTCCGCGAGCTCTCGGTAGCCCGCGAGGATCGCGGCGTCTGTCAGCTGGCCGTACCGGACAGGGATCTCGGGCCAGTAGAAACGGAGATACCAGAGTCGCTCGTTGCTTTCGACGATTTCTTGAAGGAGCGTTGCGCGAAGCTCTTCGTCCACGAGCCACTGCCAGTCGAATGTGAGGTTCACCGCCATTGGCGCCTCCGACCCGACATAGGAACGGCTCTCGTCGACGAAGCTCATCGCTCGCGCTATCGACCTCGTTCCGTCGGTAGCGTCAACCCAGCCGCTGGCGGACAGAGAGACGGTAGCCCCAAGGTCGATTTGGATATCCAACGCCAATTTAATCCACTTTGCTTTCGGCTTCTGTGGGGCATCCATGAGGTTGATCCAGTCATCGTTTACCTTGGCGTCGGCATGGGATTCCCATGCCGATGTCGTTGCGTAGTGGAGTTCGGGATCAATGAGAATTACCGGTGCTAGCTGGCAGTTTGCGACGAATTGTTCAACGGCGGTGCGCTTGTGATTATGAAGGGGTACGACAACCCCAATGCCGAGATCTGGAGAATGCAGCCCGTTGATGTATCCGAGAGCTTCAGGAACACGCTTTGCGCCCTGGTAGCTCTTATGCACTAAAAAGGTTGGCACGCCTCCACCAAGTATCGTGGCGAGGTTGGCGGGAGCCGTACCAGCGGCGGGGTCGGAGGCGAGTCCTGACGTTCTCATTTTGCGGCCAACTTCTTTAGATCGGACAGGGTTCGTCGGGAGCTACCGCGCTGGTACTCGTGGTCGGAGAGCATTCGTCCGACGAGCGATTCGAGCTCCGGTGGCACCCTCTCGAGCATGGGGCGTGGGTTACCGACAACGAGGTCGGCGAGGTCATCGATGTGCAGGCCCGCGGTGGTGACAAGGTATGGGTGATTGCCGGTCAATAATTTGTAGAAGAGGACTCCACAAGCCCAAATATCCGAGGCTTTCCGTGCTTTCTCTCCACGAAGTTGTTCGGGGGACATGTACGCGACGGTGCCGACACGAGCTGGGTACACAGTAAAGGTCTCGTCGGCCAGGCCGCGTGAAAGTCCGAAGTCGATCAGAACCGGCCGAGCCCAGTCTCCGTCTCGAAGGATGATGTTGTCGGGCTTTATGTCACGGTGGATCACATCTACCGAGTGGAGCTCGTCAATGGTGCGCATAAGTCCCAGCGCAAACATTACGATTTGCGGCACGGTCGGCAGGCCGTTCGCGGCGAGGTTCTGACCGACACTCCCACCGTCGATGTGCTCGCAAATGAGTACAGTCCTGTTCTCAGTCGCGAACACTGAGCTGCCGCGGGCATTTCGGACAGCGGAATTAGTGGATTCTTCTACGCTGCCAATGCTGGCTGCTGATAACCATAGTGGACTTCATTGGGCCGTCGGTAACCGAGAGCGGAGTGCCGGCGTCGGCTGTTGTAAAACCCTTCGATGTAGCGAATGACGTCGCTGCGAGCTTGTGATTTCGTGGCGTAAGCGGTGCGATAAACACGCTCATTCTTGAGCATCGAGAAGAAACTTTCCGCCATGCTGTTGTCCCAACACACGCCGGTGCGGCCCATGGAGGAACGCATCCCCAGGCCGGACACGAGAGCCCGAAATTCGGCCGAGGTATAGACGCTGCCGCGGTCGGAATGCCAGATCGCGTCGGCCTCGATCACGGTCGTCGCAGCGGCGTTGCGGAGGGCGTCGGCGACGAGCTCGGTGCGCATGTGATCGGCGATGGACCAGCCGACAACCTTCTTGGAATAGCAGTCGATGACGGTGGCCAGATAGATGAATCCTTGCCAGGTATGGATGTAGGTAATATCGCCGACGAACTTCACCCCGGGGCGGTCGGCGGTGAAGTCGCGTTTGACGAGGTCGGGCATGTTGGCGGCCGCTTCGGCATCGGCTTCGGTAGTGATGCGGAAAGGCCGTGGTTGGCAGGCTACGAGGCCAATCTGGCGCATAAGCTGCCGCACCAGCTCGGGCGAGCACTCGGTCTGCTCCGCGGCGAGGTCGGCGTGGATTCGGCGGTATCCGTAGGTGCCGTCGGACTCCTCGAAGAAGTGTTGAATCCGCGCGATCAGGGCCTCTCGCCGGGCCGCGGTCGCGGACTGCGGCCGGATCGCCCAGTGGTAGAAACCGGACGTTGACACGGCCAGCCAGAGGCACATTTTCACCACCGAATTCCGGTTGGTGGGCTCAGAATTTTGGGAGTCGATGTACTCGTACTTGCTCACTACCGCTGCTCCCGCGCGAAGTAAGCGCTGGCTTTTTTCAAGAAAGCGGTCTCCGCCCGCAGCTCTTGAACTTCCCGCTCGAGTTCCTTCAGACGGGCCCGTTCCGACACTGTCAGGTCCGCTTCGGTGCCGCCGTTGGCCTCGCGGTATTTGTTGAGCCAGTTCCGGAGCGTCTCGGGCCCGACGCCGTATGCGGTGGCGACGTCCTTGATCGGTTTGGAGGTATTGATCACCTCGCGGCACAGCTCGTCTTTGAACTCTTGGGTGAAACGCCTACGTGCTGCGGCCATGCTGATCTCTACTTTCAGTGAACTCTCATTTTAAGAGGGCCCGCTGTCCGAGATATCCGCGGCAGCTCACACCACGTCTCGAACGTCTAATAGCCGGACTATGCCGTCCAAGTCGAACTTACGAAGGCCCGCGGTCTCTCGATCGACGAGGAGGAGATTGAAATGTTCCGCGTGCAGGATTTTCACCGCGTAGTCGTCAACGATTCCTTTGACTTCAGTCGCGCAAATCTGCCAAGTCTCGCCGAAGCTGCCGGAGCCCAAGAATACTGCGGTCTCGCACGCAAAAGCAGTTGCGACTTCTTCGGCGCTGAGGGAACTCGTCATTTGAGGTATCCGGTCCTGGATGGTGCGTCGCACTCGCGAATGTTCGTAGTGTGTTGTACGTCTCCCGGAGTGACGACGTGGGCGTCGTCGCCGGTGACGATGGGTTTTAGCGCGCCAGGATTTGGTTTCTGGTGGTCGGCGGCGTCAGGCTGACGATGTCCGGATAGACAAATGGCCCGGCGTGCAATCTTTGAGGATCACGCCGGGCCGTTCTAACGCGTAAGGCCGCGCTGATGCTCACGGTAAGTCATGATCCTGTTGTTGTCGAGTTGGACTTACTGGTCGGGCGCGTGGCGTGCCCCGATTGCGGTGGCCGTTTGCGTCCGTGGGGGTGGGCGAGGGCGCGCGTGATTCGGGAGGGCCTCGGCACGGATTGGACGGGCCGCAGGCTCCGGCCGCGCCGGTCCCGGTGCACGGGCTGCCAGGGCACGCATGTGCTCCTTGAGGTGAAGTTGGCAACGCGGCGGGCCGACACCGCCGACGTGATCGCGGCGGCCGTCGAGGCGAAGGCCGCGCTGGGCTGGGGCCGCCGGAAGATCGCGGCGGACTGCGGCGGACTGCGGCAGACCGGTCTCGACGGTCCGTGGCTGGCTGCGCGCATTCGCCGTCTCGGCCGGTGCGATTGGCGAGCGGTTCACGGCGTTGTTGGTGCGGGATGCTCCCGACGCCGTGGTGCTCTGGCCTAAACCTGTCGGCACCATCGGGGGTGAGGCGTTGTCGGTGTTGATGGCGTATGCCGAGGGTTTGGCTCGTCGGTTTGCCGCGACCGTCACGGTGACGTGGATCCAGGCCGGCATCGCCACGACGAATGGCCGTTTGTTTTGTTCGAGCTGGTGGGCTGCGGGTCCCAACACCAACCGGCCCTTACGCAAAGGTGTGGTCGGCGGGAAGGGTGGCAGGAGCGCCTGCCATATCCCTGTGATCGGCGTCTTCACTGTTTGAGAGGACTCTTCATGCCCGCAACCCCGCCGACCCTCCCGCCGATCGTTCCGCCTGTGGTGCCCCGGGTTTCTCCGGTGAGCCCTGCCGTGTCGCTTCTCGTGCCGGCGGGGTCGCCGTCGGAAACGGCCGTGCGCCGGGACCGGACGGAGAAGATCGCCCTGTTCCGCTACCAACTCATCCGCGCGGCTGCCGATGCCAGCGTCACGACGCGACAGCGCGGTCCGATGGTGCGAGACCTCGCGGCAATGGTGCATCCGGGGCCGTTCGGTGGCACGGTGACGGTTTCCAAAGACACCATCGACCGGTGGATTCGGGCCTGGCGGGCCGGCGGCTTCGACGCGTTGAAACCTCGAGGCCGCGCCCAGGGCGCCGTCACGCCGGCGCAGATCCTGGCGTTGGCAGCAACGCTGAAACGAGAACGGCCCGCCCGCACCTCAGCGCAGGTGCGCCGCATCATGATCGACACCCTCGGCGACGCGCCGAGCGAGTCGACGTTGCTGCGGCACTTCCGCACGCTGGAACTACCGACCGGGGTGCGCGAGGTCTTTGGCCGGTTCGAAGCGGATTACCCCAACGAAATGTGGGTCGGTGACGGCCTCCACGGGCCGCGAGTCAATGGGCGGAAAACGTATCTGTTCGCGTTCCTCGATGACCACACCCGCCTCGTGACGGCAGGCCGGTGGGCCTACGCCGAAGACTCCGTCCGGTTGACTGCGGCCCTCCGACCGGCGTTGGAATCCCGCGGCATTCCGGGCACGATATATGTCGATAACGGGAGCGCTTTTGTTGATGAGTCCCTTGCTCGGACCTGCGCGCGCCTCGGAATTCGCCTGACGCATTCGAAGCCGTATCGTCCGCAGGGCCGCGGGAAGATCGAGCGGTTCTTCAACACCGTCAACTCGCAGTTCCTCACCGAAATCACCACCGTCGACACCGCGACGGGCGTCGTCGATGCTGGGGTGGGCAGTATGGTGACGTCGCTGGATGAGTTGAATGCGTTGTTCAGCTCGTGGGTGGAGATGGTTTACCACCAGGCCGTCCACTCCACGACGGGGCAAACCCCGCTGCAACGCTGGGATGCCAGCTGGGTGGGCCGCAAACCGGTGCGGAAGTCGCGGGACGAGATCGCGGAGGCGTTCCGGTGGTCGGCGATCCGCACGGTGACGAAGTCCGCGACGGTGTCGTTGCAGTCCAACACTTACCAAGTTGATCAGCTCCTGGTCGGCAAACGGGTGGAGCTGGTTTATGACCCCTTCGATCTCGCCGGACTGATCACCGTCTCGGCGGGCAACGGCGTCCCGGCCGGCATCGCCGTCTTGAGCGAGATCCGGCGGCACGTGCATAAAAAGGCCGCCACGGCCGCTGCTGATGAGGCCGAGACCGGCGCGAAGAACGCCGCGTCCGGCATTGACTACCTGCGCCTGGTGGAGACGCGGCATAAGGGCACGATGGCTGGGGAGCCGATCAGCTTCGTCAAAGCGTCCACCTCGAAGCGGCCCGCGGTCGTCTTCGTGCCGAGCATCCAGGAGGCGACCCGATGAGTATCGACACGTTGCAATCGCACTACGGCTTCACCCGCATGCCCTTCGCCCGGGATATCCCGCCGCAAGCCTTGCACCCACACCCCTCGCATCGGGAAGCGATCGCTCGCATCGATTGGTGTGTCAGTCAGCGTCAGCTCGGGGTGATCAGTGGTGAAGTCGGCGCCGGGAAAACCGTCGCTGTTCGCGCTGCTCTCGCCGGGCTAGAACCCTCCCGGCATCAGGTGATCTACATCCCAGACCCGACGATCACGATGCGCGGCATCCACACCCGCATCGTCACCGCGCTCGGCGGAACCCCGGCGTTCTTCTCCGGAGTGCTCGCCTCGCAAACCGCGACGCTGCTCGCCGGGGAACTCGACGAACGTGCTCGGCTGCCCGTCGTCGTGATCGATGAAGCGCACCTGCTCACCAACACCGACCTCGAAGCGCTCCGCATGCTCACCAACAGCGACATGGACACGGGGTCGCATTTCGCGATGCTCCTCATCGGCCAGCCCACACTCCGCCGCCGGCTGAAACTCGCGGTACTCTCTGCGCTGGATCAACGCATCTCGACGCGTTACACAATCACCGGGATGAACGCAGTCGACACCACCGACTACATCCGGCAGCATTTGAAGTTCGCGGGCCGGTCCGATCCGCTCTTCTCCGACGACGCGATCCATGCCATCCACCTCGCATCGCGGGGCTATCCGCGGGCGGTGAACAACCTCGCGGTCGCCGCCTTGATCGCGACCTACGCTGCCGAAAAAGCAATCGTCGACCTGGCCGCGGCGCAATCGGCAATCACCGAGAACAGTGAATGAGCTCGAGTCACCAGTGACGACGACCACGTCACCATCCTGACGAAAGCCCCGCCGGAATCCACCGGCGGGGCTTTTTCATGACCGGCCATCGTCACCAGAGATGACGCCGCCATCGTCAAATAACGCGACGGGCGACAGTAGTGACGCATAACATCTATTCAACCTATCGGCAGCTACCGACGTTCTCGTGGTGAGGATGCCCCCAAACCGGGGAATTGGATCCGATGCTGCAACAGCCTGGCCCTACCGACGGCGTCAAGCTGACCTAGTGAACGACGCTTCCTGACAGCTATCGCCGAGAGTATGAGACTTTATCTGGACATTTCCTTCGGAATGAGGCCGTTCCACTTCCTTGGTAGTGGAACGCCTGGAATCGGTCATAAGGATCTTGGCCGGGCGGCCTTTTTTACATTCCATAAGTCAGGTTCAAGAGGGTGTTTCGTGGGCGGGGTACGGATGTGACTTCCGGTACGTTCGGATGATGGACATCGGTTACGCGCGCGTCTCGACGGCAAAACAAGATCTTGATCGCCAGCTCGACGCCCTGGGCGCGGTTGGAATCCCGTCGGGCAGAATCTATGTCGATAAGAAATCCGGAGCAACGACGAAGCGCCCTGGTCTCACCGCCGCACTCGACTACGCGCGTGACGGGGACGTTATTGTCGTGCACACCCTGGACCGTCTCGGCCGTACCGTGCGCGACACGTTGAACCTGATCTACGAGCTGAACGAGCGAGGCGTAGGTGTTCGAAACCTGGCCGATCCGATCCGAGTGGATTCGGCAAACCCGGAGGATCCCATGTCGCAACTGGCGGTGGTGATGCTTGCGTTGTGCGGCCAGATGGAACGAACCTACGCGATCGAACGTGCCGCCCATGCCCGCGCCGTCGCTGTCAGCAAAGGCCGGCAGATTGGCCGGCCTTCGGTAGTGGACCCGACCAAGCTCGCCTATGCGTCGCACCTACGGGACACCGGTCTGACGGTGCCCGAGATCGTGGCCAAATCCGGCATTACCCGGTCAAGCCTGTACCGGTATTTACCGCCGCGCCAGGTAGACCAGCTCACAGCTGGTCTCGACGAAGTCGATGCGAAGCGCGATGACTGAGGCACCGGACACAAGCGAGAGCCATCGCTATGCAGGGAAGCGGTGGCTCTCGCTGTGTCCGATCTGAGACTGCCGGCAACGCAGCGCTACTAGGTGGTTACGATCACCGCTTGGCCGGGCGGGCAATTTACTCGCAAGGAACCATCAGCGGCGAGCACGACAGTGAACTTGCCGAGCGTCGCCGTCGCCAACGGTTTGAGCATCGACAACAGTTCCTCCGTGTCCGCAAACTTGACGGGCCACTGTTCGCCTTGGCTCCAGCGGACTGGTGATTGAGCGCCGATCAGCCGGAGGGTCTCCTCAGACGGTTGGGTGTTGAACACGAACCGGGAAGGTTCGTCGGTGTCGTCTTGCACCGAGTCAATCTTGCGGATGGCCACGATCTTGCTTCGAGCCACGGCGACCAGAAGGTCCCCGCTCTGAGAATGCATCTTCGCCATTTCCGCCGCATTTCTCGTTGGCCATGCGCGTTCAACGGTCTCGATTCTCTCCGACGACGAGTTCGTGGCGAGCCACGTGCGTGTGACGTTGACTACGAGCACAGGGAAGCCACGCCCTCGGCACCAACGAATTTGATCGGCCAAAGCTGACCGCGGGTGAAGCGGACACCCTCGGGAGTCCTGTCCCCAATGAGTTCGAAGAGCTCGTCCGTCGCTGAGAATGCTCATCTCAATGTCACTAATCTGCTCATTTGGCTGTCAATGCCCAGGTCGCTGCATACGGCCAGGGTTGGGAAGCACCACGGGGACGGGCCTCGTGATCTTCATGTCTCACGAGCGTGCGCTCGGGGACGGTCTGGGCTGCGCGGTTCGGTGAGCCCCAGAGCGCATAGGACATTGGGGCGAGGCGCCAGGGCGGGTCACGAGGTGGCAGGCGAGTTGGCTGCAGCTGGGCCGGTCTCTGGGCCCGATGGCGCCGCAGGTGACTGGGTTTCAGGTGGAAGGCACTAGCGACGGTGTCCTCAGGCAAGGGCCGTCGACCGTGCCAACGGCCGTGGGGCATGCTCGTTCACCTGGGACGAGCCTGCGGTCCACTGACATCGAGATGAGCAGATTAGTGACATCAGAATGAGCAGATTCCGCGGATTACTGACATTGAGATGAGCATTCTCACTTCGGGCGGTCGCCCTCGCCGACGACAGCCGGAGCGTTATCGTCATCAGTCGCCCGCATCACGCGCATCAGTCTCTCGAACGGAAAAATCTCGACGCCTCTCACAGCACCTGCGGGTATGGCCACCCGTAGCCCCGCGGCGCGGCATCTGCTTGACTGGATTGCATGGCTCAAACCGTCGCGGATCAGCTCATCGCACAACTCTCAGACGCCGGGGTACGGCGCATCTACGGCATCGTCGGCGACAGCCTCAACCCGATCGTCGACGCGGTGCGGCGCACTGGCGGGTCGAGGAAGGGCGGCATCGACTGGATCCATGTGCGCAACGAAGAGGCGGGAGCGTTCGCCGCCGGCGCCGAAGCTCAGCTCACCGGCGAACTCGCCGTGTGTGCGGGCAGTTCGGGCCCCGGCAACCTGCACCTGATCAACGGACTGTACGACGCTCATCGCTCCGGCGCACCCGTGCTCGCGATCGCGAGCCACCTGCCGAGCAACCAGATCGGCACGTCGTTTTTCCAGGAGACGCACCCCGACCGGCTTTTCGTCGAATGTTCCCACTACTGCGAGCTCATCTCGACCGTCAAGCAGGCGCCTCGGGTGATCAACGCCGCGATGCGGCACGCGATCGGTCTCCGCGGCGTCGCGGTCGTCACGATTCCCGGCGACCTCGCCGAGCTCGACGCCGCCCGCCCAGCGCCGACGTTCGTGCTGCCGTCGCGGGCGGCGCTGGTTCCGGATGAGGCGGACATCCGCGCGCTCGCGTCGGCGATCGACTCGGCGAAGACGGTCGCGATCTTCGCGGGCATCGGTGTCGCGGGCGCCCACGACGAGGTCGTCGCCTTCGCGGACCTCCTCGCCGCTCCCATCGGACACTCGATCCGCGGCAAGGAGTACATCCAGTACGACAACCCCTTCGACGTTGGTATGACGGGACTCCTCGGGTACGGTGCCGCTCACGCCGGCATCCACGGTGCCGAGCTGCTCATCCTGCTCGGCACCGACTTTCCGTACGACCAGTTCCTGCCCGACGGGCGCAAGGTCATGATCGCCCAGGTCGACAGCGCACCTGACCACATCGGACGGCGGGCGAACGTCGAGTATCCGATCCACGGCGACGTACGCTCCACGATCGCGGCGCTCACCGCGCTCGTCGCTCCGAAGACCAATCGCAGGTTCCTCAAGAAGACCCTCGATCGCCACCACAGGCTGCTCGACTCGGTCGTCGGCGAGTACACCGACGTTGAGACGACGATTCCGATCCATCCGGAGTTTGCGGCATCCGTTCTCGACGAGCTGATGTCGAATGACGCGATCGTCACGGCCGACACCGGAATGTGCAACGTCTGGCAGGCCCGCTACATCACCCCGAACGGACGCCGTCGGCTCATCGGCAGCTACCTGCACGGGTCGATGGCGAACGCTCTGCCGCAGGCGATCGGTGCGCAGCTCGCCTACCCGGGGCGACAGACCGTCGCGATGGCGGGCGACGGCGGGCTGTCGATGCTCATGGGTGAGCTCATCACGGCGGTCGCCTACAAGCTGCCGGTGAAGGTCGTCGTCTTCAACAATTCGACCCTCGGCCTCGTGAAGCTCGAGATGCTCGTCGACGGGCTGCCTGACTTCGGTGTCGACGTTCCCGCCGTCGACTTTGCGACGATCGCGCAGGCGGTCGGCTTCCATGCGGTGCGTGTCGATGACCCACGGATGCTCCGCAGCGCCCTCACGGAGGCACTCGCGCACGACGGTCCCACGCTCGTCGACATCATCACCGACCCGAACGCGCTGTCGCTGCCTCCGACGATCACCGCTGACCAGGTGAAGGGCTTCGGACTCGCGCTGTCGAAGGTCGTCCTGAACGGTGGCGTGGGGGAGGCCGTGCGGATGGCGCGGTCGAACATCCGCCATTTGCCTGGCCTGTAGCGGCCGTCGCGATGTCTGCGAGCGAGTCGGTCAGTACACGAACACCTGCAGCCACTCGCGATTGTGCGCGTGCACGAGGAACGCGGCGAGGTCGAACAACAGGTGCACGCAGACGACGTAGGTGAGCGACTTGGTGCGGCTGAAGATGTAGCCCTGCAGCAGTGCGAACGGGATCGCGGGTGCGCTCGTGAGTGAGGTTCGACCGGGTGCGGGTCAGATCCCGCAGCTGGCGGATCGTCTCTGGTGGCACGAAACTGGCCCGCAGCAGGTTGTGGGCGGCGAGCCCTGCTAACCACGTCGCGTCTGAGACATCGGTTTTGCGTCCCGGGATATTGCGCGCAGCTTTCGCATTGACCAGTTCCACGTTCAGCGACTCGGCCAGCAGGAAATAGAACGGTTTCCAGTAGTCGCCGGTGGCCTCCATCACCACCACCGTCACCGCGGCCTCCTCGAGATCTCGGCGCAGGCGCACGATCTCGTTCGTCGTCGCCCCATACGTGGCCACGGTCTTGCTGAATGTTCCCGGCCGCGCCCCGGGTATGCGGATACAGACCTTTGCGTCGCGTTTGGAGATATCCATTCCTGCGGCGCGTTCGTGCACGATGTCCATCATCTACTCCTTCGCATCTGCTCCCAACGGCACCACCGGCCGGTGCTGCCAGGTGCCGCGGTGAACATGCCCGGCGTGTACATGACCGTCGCGGTGACGACAGAGCTCTTCAGGTCGGCCCTACGTGTCGGGGTGAGTTGAGGCCAGCAGCTCAGAGCAAGTCGATCCCCGCGTAGGGCGAGAACCAGGAATCCCACATCATGTTTAGCCCCTCTTCTATCGTCGTACGCGACGATGGTCCCATGACGAAACCCGGACCCCGCGCGGGAGGCCCGAGCTTGCGCTGGGTATTCACGCCCGCCGAGAAACTCGATCACCTCAGCGCCTACGAAGAGGCCAGCCGGTCACGGGGCGATGGCGCGTATCTGCGGGAGCAGGGCATCCATTCTTCCCAGGTCAAGGTTGTTGTGGATTTCCGCAGTAGTGCCTCAATTTTGATGGGTTGGCGGGGCGAGATCATTATTGACCGGGGCATGGTTCGATGGTCTTGATCGCTGGCGCGGTTCAGATTTCGAGGTGTTCGAGTGCGGCTTGATAGGCCTCGTTGTAGGTTGGAAACTGGGCGACCTGATCGCGGAGAGTCTCTATGGGTATCTTGGTGCGGATCGCGAGAGACGCGTGATGAATCCATTCCGCGGCCATCGGTCCCACAGCCCAGGCGCCGATCAAGGTTTTGCTCCCGGTATCGGCGAGGAGGCCGAGGTGTCCACGCGGGTTCTGTTCATAGGTCCAGGGGCGGGCGATTGCTTTGGCGAGGTCAAGTTCGGTACTGACGGTCGTGAGGCCCTGCACGTTGGCTTGTTTTTGGGTGCGGCCAGCGGCAGCGATTTCCGGGTCACCGAAGACGACGCGCGGGATTCCTTCGTAGGTTGCGGGGTGGGGTGTGCCGAGAAGGCTGTCGGCGGCGATGCGGCCTTGGTATTTGGCGACGTGGGTGAAAGGCATCACTCCGGTGACGTCGCCGATCGCCCACACATTCTCTGCGGCTTTGCAATGGTTGTCGATCTTCACATATCCGCGGTCGTCGAGCGTGACGCCGATGGTGTCCAAACCGAGGTTGTGTGTGCGGGCTGTGCGGCCGGTGGCGAAGATGACCACGTCGACACTGATTGCGGTGCCATCGTCGAGGTCAAGGACACTGTTGTTGCCGTCTCGGTGACCGCGAAGGGCGGTCGCTCCGAGGCGGATGTCGACTCCTGCTTCCTGTAGGTATTGGGTAGTGAGTTCGCTGACGCGGGGCTCTTCTCGTTCCAGGAGCCTCTGACCGCGGTGCAGGAGGGTGACGTGGACGCCGAAGCGGGTAAGGAATGTTGCCGTTTCCACAGCGACGGCGCTCCCGCCGATGATAGCGACTCGTTTGGGCAAGGTCGTGGCCGTGTAGGTTTCCCGGTTCGTCCACGCCGTGATGTTCTCTATTCCGTCGAGGTTGGGGATGACCGCTTCGGTTCCGGTAGCGATGATGATGTGGTCCGCCGTCAGGTCCCGGCCGTCGGCTTCGATGCGGCCCGGGCCGGTGATGCGGGCGGTGCCTTTGACAACGAGGGCGCCTTGTTTGCTGTATCCGTCGATCTGTCCAGTGTCGTCGAGGTTGCGGATCATATAGTCCCGGTAATTACTGGCTTCAGCCCAGTTGAGTTCGGCGCCTGAGACGCCGGCGGCCCGGTCAACTTCGGTTAGTGCTTCCACGGGCCGCAGGAGGGTTTTGGAGGGAATGCAGCCCCAGTAAGCGCATTCACCGCCAATAAGTTCTTGTTCTATGGCGGCGACTTTTTTGCCCGCCTTGATAAGGCGGCTGGCGGCTACCTCCCCGCCGGGCCCCATTCCGATAACAGCAACATCAACGTGTTCGGTCATACCATTCTCCTTACCTCAATAAAACTGAGCGACTATTCGTGACTGTACGCCTACGGCGGGGCCGAGGCCCATGATGAGAGCTAGCCTCCTGAATAATGGTCGGTGGGTGCTAGCAGCAGCTCGCGTCGGCCGCCGGGGTCGAGTCGCCGGCAGTGTCAGCTTCGACGAGCATGTTTTGCGCGATTGCGAGACCAAATGTGAACGCCTCAGCAACGGGAATGACAGAGCCACCCAGGTGGGCCTCAAGCCAGGGCTGCGCCTCGTCGCTGGAGGCGAAGAAGTGGACTTGGTTGCAGAACGAGGAGCGAACGGCGCTCATGTCTTCTGGGTTGACCAACGAAACGACCGCCGTGCCCGGCACGGCGCTGGCCATTCCTGCGGCGTCGACCGTGAGTTGCACGGGTACACCGGTGGCCTGGCAGACGGACTCCATGCGCGCCGAGCGGCCCAAGACGGCAGGGAAGATCAGCGTGTCCAGCGCGCACCACGTGTAGAGCGGTGCGCCGTCGATTTCGATGCGGTGAGGGGTCGGTTGCAGGGTCAAACCCTGACCTATGATGCGTCCGGCATCGTCATATTCGGTGTCCGGAACGCTGGCGAGTGCCCGGATGACTTCGGACATCGTCTTGCCAGCAGCTGCCGCGAGGGCGCCGAGCTCGACCGGTTGACCTTGTGCGAGGAGCCGAAGTAGGGGAACCCAGATGTTGGCATCCAGCCCGGTGGCCGGTGAGATGAGGCGTTCGGCGAGGTTCAGTGTGTCCGACATGGTGATATTTTCCGTTCTATTCGTGAGTTGGCGCGGTTAGGCGGCGCAGCAGGAGAGTTTGGAAACGTCGGTGGTGAAGGATTGGGCAGCGATTTTGATGCCTTCGGCCATGGTCAGGTACGGGCTCCACATGTGGGCGACCTGGTCGACGGTCATTCCGGCTTCCAGGATGTAGACGCCCGCGGCGGCGATTTCCCCGGCGTCTTTGGCAACAGCGGTGATGCCGACAATGCGCCCGGTGTTATTGTCGGCGACAATCTTGATGAACCCGCGAGTGTCCCGGTTCACCAGCGCCCTCGGTACGTACTCCAACGGCACCACCCCGCACTGGCAGCTGATGCCCGTCCCGTTGGCTTCCTCGTCTGTCATCCCCACCGCGGCCAGTGCCGGGCTGGTGAAGGTGACCCGCGGAAGGTGGGAATAGTTAACTTCCCGACCGGCATTGTTGAACGCGTTTTCCACGACCAGGGCACCGTGGTTGGCAGCAACGTAGACAAACTCGCGGTGCCCGGTGACATCCCCAGCAGCCCAGATCCTCGGGTTCGTGCTGGTCAGCATAGTGTTGACCACGACCTCGCCCTTCCCCCCAACGTCGACGCCGACCGCGGCCAGGTTCAGACCCTCGGTGACCGGGCGGCGGCCGGTGGCAACGAGTATTTTGCTCGCCCGGAATTCCTGCTGCCCGCCATCTACTGTCGCGGCCGCGACCACGTCGCCTGTGGACTGGTCGGTGCGTACAGCGGTTACGGTGGCGCGTCGAACGACCCGGATACCCTCATCGGCGAAGACACCAGCCAACGCCCGGGATGCTTCCGGTTCCTCCGCCGAGGCAAGTCGGGAACGCACCAGCATGGTCACCTTCGAACCCAACCGGGCGAACAGTTGTGCTTGTTCCAGGGCCACGTACCCGCCACCGAGAACTAGCAGCGACTGCGGGACCTCGTCGAGTTCCATCGCGGTCGTCGAAGTGAGATAGCCCACACCGGCTAATCCGTCGATGGGGGGAGCCCACGGGGCCGAGCCGGTAGCGACCAAGTAGTGGGTGGCGCGCACCGTTTCCACGGTTCCGTCGGCGTCTGTGATCTCTAACGCGGGGCTGTCGGCGGTTCCGGAGAATGCGGCATTGCCCTGTCGCAGATCCCATCCGTAGTCGTTGATCAGGTCCACGTATTTCCCGGCCCGCATCGTTTCGACCAGCGCGCGCTTGCCGCCGATCAGTTCCGGCATGTCCACCGGCCCGGCAGAGGCAACGATGCCAGGGAACCGGCCCGAATCCAGGGCTATATGGCGTGCGTCGGCGGCCGCCAGCAGCGCCTTGGAGGGCACGCAACCGGTGTTCACACAGGTGCCACCAATCGTGCCCCGCTCGATCATTACTACCTTCTTGCCAAGGTTGGTGGCCCGGATAGCGGCGGCAAACGCCCCGCCGCCGGAGCCGATAATAGCGAGATCGAAATCGGGTACTGAACGTTCGGACATGAACTCTCCTGGAATGGGCGGATACGAGACCGTGTGCGGTCGCACTTGCTCGCACTGGTTCTGCTGCTCCCTACTCTGCACCTTCCCCTACAGTGGAAGGTCAAGCGGTGGTTTGTCTGCGAACAGATTGGAAGGTGCATTGTGCGTATTGGGGAAGCGGCCGCGGCCACGGGAATGACGACGAAGACCCTCCGTTTCTACGAACACCGTGGACTCCTGCCAACGGCCCATCGGACGTCCAATGGCTACCGCGACTACGGGAACGAAACGGTGGGCAGGCTGGATTTTATCCACCGCGGCCGGAACGCCGGACTCACCCTGGCGCAGATCGGCGGCATCCTGCAGGTCCGCGACGCCGGCGGCGCCCCCTGCGTCCACGTGCGGGACCTGCTGGCAACCAGGCTGGCGGAACTAGATGCGCAGCTGGCCGAGTTGACGGCCTTGAGATCGATGGTGGCCGGCTTCTATAGCGACGTGGCGGCGGCAGACCCCACCGACTGCGACCCCGGTGAAATCTGCAGCTACCTCTGACCCCCCGGCGCTCCGGTCGGCACTCACCGGCCGCAGCGGATCTGATACATCCTGTGCCCCGCACACCGGACAGACTTGTGCGTCTGGGCGCGGTCCTGAGAGGGCAGGACGGGGAGCGGTCATGCGTCAACTCCGGGCTTGCCGTTTCCCTGGCTGGTGACTCTTGAAGGACGGGGCGGTGTACAGCACGCATCCCCCTCCGCGGCAGCGGTGGCGCGCCTGCGGCGCAGTACCCACAGCAACAGACCTGCGACAAGGACGACGGCAACGGCGATCACCCACGGGTTACCAAAGACTGCACCGAGCACACCGAGCGCACTGAAAGCGCCGGCAGCGATCAGCAACGGCAAACCACAGCACAGCACTGGGAGAAGGATAAGACCCACGGTCGCCAGAACGGTGGTGGTGTTTTTGCTCTTGGGTTCATTGGACATAATGGTTCCTTTCACTGGTCCGGCCTCCGCACCGGGCAGAACCGTTACGCGATGACCTGAGCGACCGCCGTCTGTATTACCCAGGGACGTTAGTGACATTCGGCCCCGTTGCGTGAGGTGAAGAAGACCACCGGGTGGTCCCTGGCTTAGCTGTCGGCGACGGCGAGGTAACCGGCGTCGGCGACTGCTTCGCTGATCTGCTCAGGATTGATCTCGGTGTTGGAGGTGATGGTGGCGCGGGAGACGCCGCCGGCATTCAGTTCAACGTCGACGTTTTCCACGCCCTCGATCGCAGTGAGTTCCTCGGTGACGGAGCCAACGCAGTGAGCGCAGGTCATGCCAGAAATGTTGACGGTGGTTTCCATAATGGTTTTCCTCTTTCAATAGCGCAGAAAGCGGGGAAGGAGAAGATGCCGTTCCCGATCGGTCTGCTGATAGCGCCTGACGATTCCCAGTCTTGACCTTCCCTCTAATGGAAGGTCAAGTCTGGGAACGGTGGGCAAGTCGTCAGGGCGTTTCCTGGATGGTCGCCTGCGCCGGAGGCTGACTCAGCACCCTTGGGCAACCCAACATTCGGAATATTCGCTCCGCGAATGCAGCACCGGGTTCCGCACCGAGAACAGATTCTGGCCTTGACCCCGTTTCGTGGACAGGGGGTAAGCGGCGAGATGCTCACCGAGCAGACCTTCCTCGACATCCTTGGGCAGTACATCTAGACGTACCCGATCGGGACGTCGGCAACTTGATACGTGGCCAGTACTTCGGTGGTCGTGCCACTGTTATTCAGCGTCCATGCTGAGGTATCGATAGACGGTCGCTCGGCTGGTTCCGATAATCTTTCCGATATCGGCGGGTTTGAGCCCTTGGGTTTTCAGCTCGCGTGCGCGTTTTACGTTGGGGTGGCCGACGGTGATTTCGCGTCGTCCTGCTGTGCGTCCGTGGAAGGCGGCGATTGCCATGCCGGCGCGGGTTCGTTCGGACAGTTGGTCGCGCTCAAGTTGGGCGAAGGCGGAGATGATGGTGACCATCGCGCGGGCAATGGCGTCGCCTAGTTCGCTGTCCGGGTTGGTCATGATGCCATCGCGCAGGGAACGGAATTTGATGCCACTCTCGGTGAAGCCGTCGAGCAGCTCTAGGAGGTGGCGGGTGTTGCGTCCAAGCCGGTCTAACTTCCAGACGACGACTTCGTCGCCGTGGCTGAGTCGGTCAAGCATTTTGTCCAGTTCGGGGCGACTGGTCTTAGTGCCACTGACTCCCTGGTCGCGGTAGATGCGTTCACATCCAGCCGCTTCAAGTTCCCGGATCTGAAGCTCGGTGTTCTGATCCATCGTGCTGACCCGGGCATAGCCAAGACTCGTCATACGTTTTCTGCTCCCATTGTCTCGTCAAAGGTAGTTTTGACGCGGCCTTGAGAATATCAGAGTGAGACACGTTGTTGGGAATTCAAACTGCGCAGGAATGCGCCGATGTCGGATTCTTTGAAAGGTGCGATGGTGTGCCGATTTTCTGTCTTATCTAAGGAACCTTTATGTCGCTGTCACCTTCAGAAGTCTCTGACTGTTAGCCGAGAATGGCGGTCGATAGCAGTTTTCGATTGCGGTTTGGCAACTCATCGTTCCGCAAGGGGAACGGTCAACGGGACGGTGCCGCAGCGGAGCCTCTTTGCGACTCGTGGGATCACAAAAGAGTATCGATGGGGGTGCTCGGGCTTGAGTAATGATTGGCTGTAGGCATGATTCACCGCCGGAGATCCGTTGTCGCCACAATGTGGCTAGGCACACTCGCCTGCTTGGGCATCTCCGTCTTCCTAGCGCCGATTGTTAGCGGAGGCTGGTGTGCAGACGCACCCGCTGGCGGCACGTCGATCTGCGGCTCGTATCAAAGGTCACTCGTTGGGATCGACACGAACCTATGGATATGGCTCGGCGCGATTGCGATAGTTGCGGTGATCACGCTGGTGACGGCACGCAGGGCAAATCGTTCGCGTCCGGGTGGGTCCTCTGCAAGTTGGAACGGCACCAAACAATCGCCGTAAGCCGAACCCCTAAGGGACATCGGAGATTTCACTCGGAAAAAGGTTTAAAGCGCCTCGATCGCCGGCGCTGGCGGGCATGCAGCTCAGCGAAGTGAGCGCAGGTAGCGTCTGCGCGCGATGCGTTGGGCAATGAGCAGCAGTGGGTAGACGGCTCGCCAAGGTTGCTGTGGCGCGGGGCGCGTGAGCGAACGCACGGTGAGATGCACCTCGTCGCCACGCCGGTGCACGATGAACGCTTCTTCACCGCTGACGGGGTGCCCGGGCATGGTCCGGTACGCGAAGCCGACCCGGTCGAACTGCTCAACAACGGCCACGACCTCGACGGGCTCAACAACGGTGACAGTGAGCAGCCGTGCAGTGACAACGACCCGGTCGCCCTGTGACACGGGATCGGTCGAGTCAACAGCGAATCCGCTCGCTGTTTTCACCCGCCACCGGAGGACATCCTTGATGGCGCGCTCCCACACGGCGTCTCCACGCCCCACGAGCGCCGACACTTCCGAGCGACGGTATCCACGGTCGCTCACTGGCCATTCACGAAGTTCGGGACTGGTCATGCGTCACCGCGTTCTCGACGTCCAGCGCACACTCGGCCGTGGCCGCGCTCATACGCTGCATTTGTCCGTGACGTCATTTAAGGGAGCCACTGAGTCGCAGGTCGCGCCAGCTAAAGCCGTTTGACTCGGGTAGCGCGTCGCGGATTTGTGCGTCGTTGAAGGCGAGATGGGGACGGAGATCATCTGGTAGTTCTGCAGCTGGCAGTGCAGCGTCGGTGACGCCTTCGGCCAGCATTCTGGCTTGGGCTTTCGCCAGAAGCGGCACCGTCATCGTCCATTCCGTGAATTGCGCGAGGACATAGTGGAATGCGACTGGTAAACGGACGATGACTAGGCGACGGTTGAGAACTCGGGCAACTCGACGAGCGGCTTCGCTCAGCAGCAGAGTCTCGCCGCCGCGGACGGCGACGGTTTGATTTGCTAGGCGGGTGTCGAGAGCGGCGACGAGAACGTCAACCAGTTCGCTAACAGGGACGGGGCTGATCGTCTTTTCCCGGAGTCCGACAGCGGCGAAGATCGGGATGGTCTGGATTGTGCGGCTGAGGTGGTCGCCGTGGCCGTAGATCATTCCCGCTTTCAGAATTGTGTAGTCCAACCCTGAAGAGCGAATCATCTCTTCGGCCGCCCATTTCGACTCGTGGTATGGCGAGCCGGATCCTGGGCGGGCGCGCAGGAAGCTGAGCATCACGATCTTGCGGACGCCCGCACGTCGTGCGGCTTCGATCACCCCGGCCGTGCCTTGCACGTGGACACGGTCGAAGGTCTGCGCACCAATTTCACGGTTGATGCCTGCGCAATGCACCACCACGTCGCAGCCCTCAAACGATCGAGTCAGCCCATCCACATCATCAACGGGCGTGCCAGATCGCCGAGACACGATGGACACGTCAGACGCCGGAAAACGCTCCGCGAGGTGGCTCCCGACGAACCCACTTCCACCAGTAATAGCAACTCTCATAATCCGACTATGGCCTAAACCACAGCCCATCGCGAAAGCCGTATCCATCCCGAACGCACATGTCTCTCTAGGCTCACCGTTCCTAACCCGCCCGTAAGCCGGACGGTGACCGGGACGGTGCGAGGGGTGGTTGCCGGTGGGCGGTTGAGTTGTTACAGCGTCTTGTTCCCGATGTATCGATCGACGGTCAGGATCCCGATTGTGCAGGCGAGTACGATTACGGCACCTACTGCGGTGGTGGTGCCGAAGGTTTGGCCACCGATGAGTAAGACCAGAGTTGATAAGACCGGTGTCATGAACCCGAGCGGAGCGAGTCGGCCGCTGCTGCGTTGCATTCCGAAGCTCCAGAGGGCGTAGCCGAGCGCTACCGGCCCGACTCCGATGTAGATGGCTAGCGCCGCTTCGGGAGACACGGCGACCGCGGTGCCTGTGGCGACCATGATTGCGGCGGCAGTGATTGCGCCGATGCCCGTGGTTACTAACATCAAGTCGAAGACGGGGATCTTCACTGATCGCATCCCGATTGTGTAGAAAGCCATGCACGCGGCAGATCCAAGGGCTGCCCCGTACCCGAGTAGCGGGTTGCCAGCAGATCCTGCGTCACTGCCCTGTCCGACGACTATGAGGGTTACCCCACCAAATCCAGCGAGCGACAACAGCAAACTGACGGCGGTACTCGTTGTGAACGCGGTGACCGCGAGAAATACCGCGGCAATCATCGGCCACGAGTAGGCGATGATATTGGCATCGAGGATGGGGGCGTTAGCGAAAGCAACGTACTGCAAGACCATCGTCCCGCCGAGCCCCACAACACCAACCATGTATCCGAAGGCTTTCTCGTGCAGGACCGCTTCGGTACGTTTCTCAGGCGGGGAGCTTCTCGGCGCTGTCACTATGCGTAACACGTAGAGAACTACTGTCGCGGCGGCGAACTGAACGGCGATTACTTGAATTAGCGGCGAGCTCGACAGCGCCGCATTTCCGGCGAGTGCGTTGGTGGACCAGAACGCCACCCCAGCTAGAGAAAGCAGCACCGCGCGGCCGAAAGACCCACGATGGCTGTCTCTGTCTCTGTCTCTGTCTCTGTGATCGGTCGGCGGGTCAGGCGCATGGTCCAGGTGGGGTGGTGTGGTCTGCGGCGAGTCGGGGTGTATGGAGTACGTCATGGCTCTCAGTGACGCCACGAGGTCAGGACTGAGTAGCGAGGTAGGCCGGAAGTTGCCGCGTTCTGACATCGTTGACGTACTCGTCGACCCAGTCGAAAGTTGGGTTGTCGGCTGCAAGGTAGAACATCGGATTGTCGTCGATGTAGGGCTT